>NZ_JBQXXK010000010.1:584-146850 GCF_052656625.1 Melioribacter sulfuriphilus
TTCGACAGGCTCAGCAACCGCAGATTTCTAAACTCGTTGAGTAGAACGAAGTTCGTATCGAAACGAGCTCAGGCGGTCGTTTCGATATGTTCTTCTATTGAAGAACACTCAACGACCGCAGGATGCAGCTGCTCGTCGAGTAACACGAAGTGCATATCGTAACGAGTTCGTAGCGGTTGCTTCGACAAGCTCAGCAACCGCTGCGTGAGTCAAATTGCACTTTATTAAAACTACATGAGATTGCTTCGTCCGCCTTCAGCGGGATTCGCAATGACAGAATGAGTCATCCAGTCTTTGCGAGCGAACGGAGTGAGCGAAGCAAACTCAAACAAATGCTTCTTTAGATTACTTTGTCATCCCCCCGCCTATGGCGGGGGGACTCCTCGTAATGACATTTACTGAATTGTCTTTGTGAGACAATGATGTAAACTATTTAAATCCCTCGTCTTTGCAAATTAACAATTCAACTAATTCGTTTTGCGTTCATAAACGAAATTAATTCCTCAGGCACCGTTCAATTTATTTTCCAGATACAGCTCGTATGCGCCGAGATCAAGAAATCCATGACCAGATAAATTGAACAATATTGTTTTAGCCTCGCCTGTTTCTTTACATCTTAACGCCTGTTCAACAACTTCTTTGACGGCATGAGAACTTTCGGGAGCCGGTACAATTCCTTCTGTTTGTGCAAAGATTTGTGCAGCTTTGAACACTTCGAGCTGTTCGTAAGCAGAAGCTGAAATAATTCCTTGATTATAAAGTAGGGAAATCGAAGGTGCCATGCCGTGATATCTAAGTCCGCCTGCATGAATTTTAGGTGGTATAAAATCATGACCCAGAGTATACATTTTCAACAAAGGTGTCATTCCCGCTTCGTCACCGAAGTCGTACTCGTACTTGCCTTTCGTTAAAGATGGGCACGATGCAGGTTCAACTGCAATAACTTCGAGATTCTTTTTAGCACCACTGAGTTTATCCTTAACAAACGGGAATGCTATACCGGCAAAGTTACTACCACCACCGGCACATCCAATAACGATATCGGGATAGTCGTCAACCATTTCCATTTGTAATTTGGCTTCTTCACCGATAATGGTTTGATGCAACAAAACATGATTCAATACGCTGCCCAGACTGTAATTAGTATCGTCACGCTGCACTGCAACTTCAATTGCTTCGCTTATTGCAATACCAAGCGATCCTGGTGAATCAGGGTCGGCTTCGAGCACTTTTCTACCGGCGTTTGTTAAATTTGTCGGACTTGCATGAACAGTAGCACCGAACAATTTCATGAATGTTCTTCGATACGGCTTTTGGTTATAACTAACTTTCACCATAAAGACCTCACATTCCAGTCCAAAGTGTTTACAAGCCATCGAAAGAGCGCTGCCCCATTGTCCAGCACCAGTTTCAGTTACCAGCTTTTTAATACCTGCTTTCTTATTGTAATAAGCCTGCGCATAAGAAGTATTTGTTTTATGACTGCCAGTCGGATTTGCACCTTCATACTTAAAGTAAATCTTTGCAGGCGTGTCAAGTACTTTTTCGAGATTTGCCGCACGAATTAAAGGCGTAGGTCTACTAATTCGATATAAATCTCTCACTTCATCGGGAATTTCGATATACCTTTCGGTAGATACTTCCTGCATAATTAAGTCCATTGGGAAAATAGCCGATAAATCCTCCGGTCCGGCAGGTTGTTTTGTAACAGGATTTAAAGGTGGATCCATTGGCACTGGTAAATCTGCAAGAATATTGTAATAATGGGTGGGCATTTTCGATTGCTCGAGAAAAACAATTTTGTTGTCCGACATTTTTTAACCTCCGTTTAATTTAGTGTAGAATAAAAATCCATATAACAAAAAAGCCGTGAACGGTTCTACCATCCACGGCTTTAATGACATAAAAATATTTAAAGTCCTAGGACGGCAGAGAAGAATATCTCCACCACCACCAGAACAAATTAACAAAAGCGATATTTAAATTTAGTTTCATTTGACTGCAAAGATAAATTTTAACCGATCAATAGTCAATAAAAAATAAAGCGTGTGAACTTCTTCATCCTGCCTTCTGATATTTCTCTGGCTTTAGGATTATTCCCATGTTGAGAAGTATAAAGATTGCTGACTCAGTTTTAGCCAGCGCCATTATATACTCGTCGCTGTTGCCATTGCCAAAGTCGGGAGCATTTTCGATTTCTGAAGCTTTTACATCGTAGACCGCCTCTACTTCGTCGACTATCAAACCGACTCTTATCAATAAGCCATCGACTTCATCTTCGACAATTATAATTCGTGTTTTATCGTCGTATTCTTTTTCAGGCATGTTAAGTTTTAATCTCAAATCGATTACAGGAACTATATTTCCTCTTAAATTAATTACGCCTTTTACATAAGACGATGTATTTGGGACAGGAGTAATCGGGAAAAGGCGAATTATTTCGATAATTTTCAGAATCTCAATACCGTAATGTTCATTTCCAAGTGTGAAACGGAGATATTTACCTTCCATATTAAGTACCGCTTTGGTTTTACTATCTCTTTGGCCTGAATTGCCCTTAACGAGGAGGGCTTTTGCTTTCGATGCCAGGTCGATTTCGCTTACATAACTTCTTGCCGCTGCCTTGTCGCTACCGTTGCATACTTGATCGGCAAACCGTTTATCGACAAATTTATTCAAGTCGATAATCGACCCGATTCCCATTTTATCGTGCATGTAATGTTGAATAAAATCGAGGTCCTGAACAACCGGATATAAATTATTTGTTTTGATCCCTTTCGGCTCGGTCAGTACATTTTTGAGAATGGGCACTTTCAAGCCGAGTTCTTTTTTCGGATCCAGGAATTCAACCGCAATTTCTGCTGCCGTCGAAGGTTTTTGTTCGATAAACTTGCCGCTGTAGACGAGCATTTCAGTAAACTCTTTCACAGCTTCCGGATAATTATTGATCAATTCTTCCTGAAATGTAACCACGCAGCAGGGGTGATTTTCCCACAGTTCGCTCGATAGAAATTGAAGTTCGGCAATTCCAGAAGCAATGGCTTTTGTACCGAGCGGCTCGGCAACTAAATAACCACTTGCATCGGGATTGCCTGCCAGAAATTCGGGCATCTTAATGGGTGCCACTACTTCGAATTCCACATCAACACCTTTTTGTCCCGTCACGCCCGGATTCAGTCCAATATTCTTGAAGAAAATATGCCCCAGCATATTATGAATCGACATAGTATGAGGAATATAGAAAGACTTTCCACGAAAGAAATCCGCACCGTGACTTTCCTCTTCTCCCGTCTTATTCCTTACACAGCAACTTCCGTTTTTATGTGCGAATAATACTAATTTTAATGGCACACCGTAATTATATAGATCCATTGCAAGCGGCGCCAGTATGAAGGCAACATCAGCAGAACCTTCTTCGAGCGCTTTTGCAACTGCATTCCACGAGGGCATACATTCTGTTTCCAGCTCAAAATGCTTTGGATTTAATTCCCCCTTCTTAATTAAATGCTTCATTACCCCGAGTGTGAGATGGTCTGTAATCTGAATATGGATTGCTTTAATTCTCACCTTTCCATTGCTTGTCAGGCGGGACTCTTTCTTTTTATTTTTATCTTCGGTTTTTATTCCGAAGGCTTCGTTTATCTTTTCCTGAAGTTCATCCTTATTAAAAGGTTTAGAGATAAAACTGCTAACTCCAGCTTCGTTGGCTTTTTCGACCTCTTTTTTTTCGCCTCTTCCTGTAGCCATCAAAAATGGGATTTTTGAAGTAGATTGGTTTTCTCTAACCCACTTCAGCAATTCAAAACCATCCATCTGTGGCATATTCCAGTCGCTTATAATCAAGTCGACTTCCGGATTATCCTTGAGATACTCAACGGCATGGACACCGTTTTCTGCTTCTACAATATTTACATATCCGAGTGAATTTAATGTTTTGATTTCCATTTGCCGCATAACGCCGGCATCTTCGACAAGGAGGATTCTGATATTTTTATCCATAGACTACCCTAAATTGAGAATTTTCCGCATTTAACTCTTATAACTAATTCAATCTGCTTTTATTATCGGATGGCTGGCAATTTTTTTTAATCGATTGATCTCAGCAGTCATTTAAATTTTATCAGAGATTTTTCAGGAACCTAAAATTATACTCAATTTTAAAAAAAACCGACATTTCATTTTTATTTACCGACAGGAATTATTTCACAAACGAAGGGGTACTCTATGTTAGGACAGCATAATATCAACAAAATTGCATTTGTCGGTAATTATCTCCCCCGACAATGCGGCATTGCCACTTTTACTTATGACCTGTACAATTCTATTTCTGAACAACACCTTTATGCTGGTAGATTTGTGGTAGCTATTAGTGATCGAGATAAGAAATTTGATTATCCACCTGAAGTTCGCTTTGAAATAATTAAACAGGACATCGATACCTACAGGAAGGCAGCAGACTTTTTAAATTACAACAATGTTGATGTCGTTTCTGTCCAGCATGAATTTGGTATTTTTGGAGGCAACGCCGGCAGTCATGTTCTTGCATTGATTCGCGATCTTAAGATGCCGGTTGTAACCACTCTTCATACAATACTTTCAGAACCAAGTGTCGAACAGCGGCGTGTAATGGAAGAGTTGATTGCTTATTCCTCTCGTCTCGTTACTATGACAGAAAAGGGTAAAAAGTTTTTAGAAGAAATTTATAATGTGCCTGTAGATAAAATTGATTTGATTCCACACGGTATACCCGACATGCCATTTGTAGACCCGAATTTCTATAAAGATCGTTTTGGAGTTGAAGGTAAATACGTACTTCTGACATTTGGACTTCTTTCGCCTGGCAAAGGTATCGAATACGTCCTGAAAGCATTGCCTAAAGTAATTTCGAAATTTCCCAATCTCGTTTATATTATTCTCGGTGCAACTCATCCAAACATTATAAAAGAACAGGGTGAATCGTATAGAATGAGTCTTGAAAGATTGGCTTACGACCTGGGTATAAAAAATCATGTTATTTTCTATAATCGTTTTGTCGACGCCGAAGAACTTAAAGAATTTATTGGTGCCGCCGACATTTATATTACACCTTACTTAAATAAAAATCAGATTACTTCCGGTACTTTATCCTATTCTTTTGGCTGCGGCAAAGCTGTAATCTCAACTCCATACTGGCATGCGGAGGAATTGCTGGCAGACAATCGCGGTATACTTGTACCTTTTGCTGATGACGAAGCAATTGCCAGTGAAATAATTAAATTACTCGAGGACGAACCACTTCGGCATTCGATTCGCAAAAGGGCTTATATGCTGGGTCGCGAAATGGTATGGAGCAATATCGCACATTATTATTTGAATTCTTTCCAGAAAGCAAGAAGACAAAGGGCAATAAAATCGAACGGATATTTCCCCGTAAAAACCTTGAGTGAAAAACGAATGGAATTGCCCTCATTTAATTTTAATCATCTAATAAATCTATCTGACAGTACAGGAATTTTTCAGCATGCTTATTATACGTTCCCGCGCTTTGAAGATGGATATTGCCTCGATGACAATTCGCGCGCATATTTATTGACAGTTCTACTCGATGAACTCGGCATAGCTGACGAACAGATTTATAGACTTGCTTCAAGTTATGCTTCTTTCATCAATTTCGCTTACAACCCGGATAAAAAACGCTTTCGAAATTTTATGGACTTCAGTCGCAAATGGCTTGAAGAAATAGGTTCTGACGACGCACAGGGAAGAACCATCTGGGCTTTGGGCGCAAGTGTTGGTAGATCCACTAAAAATTATTTCAAGGTTTGGGCGCACCAATTATTTAACGAATCGATCAATTCAATTACAGAGCTTACTTCGCCGCGAGCATGGGCTTTTGCTCTACTTGGAATCAACGATTATTTGAATAAAATGAGCGGCGATAGACTGGTTTTAAATATTCGTGAAATACTGGTAGATAAACTCGTCACTCTCTATAAAAACTGCGCCGACGAAAACTGGAAATGGTTTGAAAATATACTCGCTTATGACAATGCACGACTATCACAAGCTTTAATATTGAGTGGACATGCAATGAACAATTCCGAGACGAAAAATATCGGTCTTGAATCTCTAAGGTGGCTGATGGAAATTCAAACCAGGGAGAAAGGATATTTAAGACCGATTGGCTCAGAAGGCTGGTACACAAAGAATGGCAAGAAAGCCAATTTTGATCAGCAGCCTGTTTCAGCTTACGATGCAGTTTCGGCTTGTGCCGATGCGTATCGTATAACCGGTGATGAATACTGGTACAATATGGCAAAAACAAGTTTTGAATGGTTTCTCGGAAGGAATGACCTGGGTTTGCCACTATATGACCCAAATTCCGGCGGATGCTACGACGCCCTTCATGTAGATCGTATTAATCTTAATCAAGGTGCTGAATCTACATTGTCGTTTCTTTTATCTCTTACGGAAATTTACAGAATTGAAAACATGATAAAAACATTTGAAAGCATTAATTCTTTTCATAAATAAAAAAGGGAGCTCGTTATGAGAAAGTCCAGAAAAGAATTATTTAAACGTTTTCCCGATAACCCAATTATTACAGTTAATGATTTGCCGTATGAAGCAAATTCAGTTTTTAATTGTGGTGTTACAAAAGCAGGCGACGAAATTATTCTTTTAATGCGAGTTGAAGACAGAAGGGGAATTTCGCATTTGACTGTAGCCCGCAGTAAAGATGGGATATCGAACTGGAAAATTGATGATAAACCGTCAATTGCACCTGAACCCGAAAAATTTCCAGAAGAAATATGGGGCATCGAAGACCCACGAATAACATACATCGACGAATTGAAAAAATACGCCATTACATACACAGCATATTCAAATGGGGGACCGTTAGTTTCGCTGGCAATGACGGAAGATTTCAAAACCTTTGAAAAATACGGTGCAATTCTTCCGCCCGAAGATAAAGACGCCGCTTTATTTCCCATAAAATTCAACAACAGATGGATTATGATTCATCGCCCCATAATTTCAACACCTCAGTCGGCTGCGCATATGTGGATATCGTATTCTCCCGATTTAATTCACTGGGGCGAGCATCGAATATTAATCAAAGCCCGTGAAGGCGCCTGGTGGGATGCAAATAAAATTGGACTTTCGCCCCCGCCACTTTTGATCCCCGAAGGATGGCTGGTTATGTATCACGGCGTAAAGAAAAATGCCAGCGGGTCACTTTATAGATTAGGCCTTTTATTACTCGATAAAGATAATCCCACAAAAGTTCTTAAACGAAGCGACGAATGGATTTTTGGTCCGCTTGAACCATACGAAACTAAAGGAGATGTGGACAATGTTGTGTTTCCCTGCGGATGGTATTCCGATGGAAAGACTCTCTATATCTATTACGGCGCTGCAGACACTTCAATTGCCCTTGCTACTGCCGATATGAACGAAGTGCGCGAATACGTTTCAAAACTTCCTGAAGCTGAATCGCCAAAGAGGTGGGGATAATTACCCCCCCCTCCTTAATTTCTTCTTTTAATTCTGAATTTTCTTTTCAAATTTTTCGATCGATATCTTTTGGTGAAAGCCTATCATTTATCCGTGTAAACAAATTTTTAGATGTCGAAAACTATAATCGTTCTAAAAATGTCTCCCGCTTTTTCGATTTTAAGATTATGAAAAGTTACGGCTTTAATTTCAATTTTAATCCGTTCAGGTTCAATCGGTCCACCTTTCAGAGAAGCTATCAGTTTAATTCCACTATCTTCTTCGATTATATCCAGAAACGGAATATCCCGACAAAACCATTTTTTTGTAAAGAGAAAATAATTCAGTTCACTTAAGAATTCGACGAGTAAAACTTCATTGGATTGTGCAGAAAGTCGAATTTCTTTTTCCTGATCGGTCGATACTCCATACGATTCAACTACAGTTTCTTTCCATACTTCGTAAGCTGTCAGGAAAATTTCTGTAATAGAATTTCCCGAAACTTCCGCAGCTATATCAGCCGTATGTTCAATAAATTTATACGGCATATCAATTCAGATAGTAACGTCCGCCGATAGCCAGATCGAGTCCCAAACTCGTAGATGGGAAAAGATTAAATACGGGTACAAATTCGAAGAAAAGATCGATTGGAATTTTATCGCTCTGGAATACCAATCCTGCCACTCCTCTTGCGCCGAATGAATTATCAGCCCCATCGACAAATCTCATTCTCAATCCAAAACCGTAATAGAAAGGAATTGAGTATCTCGACTCGAAAACGTCGTTAATATGATACAAATAATCTGCATGGAGCGAAACGGCTGTTTTTTCTCTGGCGAATGAATAAGCAATTCCTCCGTCAACTGCAGTCGACTGGGTAAGCCAGTATTTTCCATTTATCCCTGTCGGTTCCCCAATCATAATTCCAATTCCAAATCCCTCTTTCTGTGCATGAGAATTAGATATCATGAAACAGAGAAGCAGAATTGCCAGTAATTTTTTCATATAAACCCCACTGATGATTTGCAAAATTTAATACAAAAATAGTAAAAGAAATTAATTCCTTCGATAGTTTTTACTATTTTCATTAATCGAAAATTACAAAATTAACCAGTCAGAGGTTTTAGATGTCCGTCAATAATAATTTCAAGGAATTAACAGATGAATATTCGGATTCATTTGACAATACAAAAAAAGAAACAGCAATTATACTTGCTGCAGGGCATGGAAAAAGAATCAAATCGAAAGTCTCCAAAATGTTACATAAAATATGGGAAGTTCCTACAGTAGAGCGGGTTTACAATGCCTGTCAGCGCGGACTTCAAAATGCTAACACAATTCTTGTAGTCGGCATAAAAGCTGACGACGTAATTAAAACAATAGGGAAAAAAGAATCTTTAATTTATGCATATCAGGAACAGCAGCTGGGCACAGGCCACGCTGTCCAAATTGCGCTTGAAAAAATCGATGCCACTCAATACAATGGAAATGTTTTTATCTTTCCCGGCGACATGGGATTAATCGACGCTGAGACTGTTGAATTTTTCAGGAATAAATTCCTCGAATCCTCATCGGATATGATGGTATTAACTGGAATCTACGAAGGAGACATTGAGAAAAATTATTACGGCAGAATTGTGCGCGTTAAAGATAAAGATGCCGACGGCAATTCTTCTGTTAACGATAGAGGCAATGTTATTGAAATAATCGAATATAAAGATATTCTGAACTTAAGCGACACGGAACCTTATTTCACTTATTACAAAGGGAAAAAATATTCATTTACAAAACAAGAGCTCCTCGAAATAAGGGAATTCAATAGTGGTGTGTTCGCTTTTCGATTCAAACCGCTCTCGGAATTAATAAATAAAATATCGAGCGACAACGCCCAGAAAGAGATCTACCTGACAGACCTGATATCATTATTTAACCGGAATGGATACAGAGTTTCTGCCGTAACTCCAGAATCTCAGTATGTTCTTATGGGCTTCAACAATAAATCTGTTTTACGTGAGATGGACAATATTGCAAGAGAGCTGGCTTACAATAAACTGAAAGACATCGTAATGATTCACGACCCTGAAGACTTTTTTATCGACGATGCGGTTATCGATTATATACTCGAAATGGACAGGCAAGGAGAACCTCTCGATATTGAAATAGGAAAAGGTGCATATATTGGTAAAGGTGTAAAACCGAATTACAATGTTAAGTTCAACAAAAATTGTTTTTTGCTCGGCTCGATTGAACTCGGTAGGAATATTATTATTCACGATGGAGCGCATTTATCCTGTTTTGAAAATCAAAAGATAACAATCGGGGACAACACACAAATATTCTGGAACGACGTTATAAAAGGTCGGGTTAAAATCGGGAACAATTGTGCAATCGAATCTGGCGTTCGAATTACAGGCAGCGACGATTCTCCTGTCGTTATCGGGAACGATGTTACGATAAAAGGAACTACTTATATTTTTGGCACTGAAATCGGGGAGAATTTACTGATAGAACATTCCGTCTTAATAAACAAAACTGTAAAGAATCCCAATACCGATGGCTCGCTCTTTAAAGTGCGATTTTATATTCCAGAGGCGGAGGGGGTTAATGCGATTGAAGATAAAAAAGCCCACCTGTAGTGGAGGGCTTTAATCTGAAAATTCAAATTAAATAAGATTTTATTCGGCTTTGGCAGTCAATTTGTTAACAAATTTTGTCAAAGCGGCCTTTTTACGCGCAGCATTGTTTTTATGAATTCTTCCTCTGGCAGATTCTTTGTCGAGAGTCGAAACAGCTTCTTTCAAATTCTTTTCAGCTACTTCTACATTCTCGGAAGAATAGACTTTCTTAATCAACGTTTTTACTTTAGAAAGCGCGGCTTTATTCCTTTTTGTTCTTTTTTCTGTCTGACGTATTCTCTTAATTGCCGACTTATGATGAGCCATTAATCTGATTTCCTGATTTTATTAAAAAAAACGTTCGTAAATATATTTTCTTTTTCATTCTAAATCAACTCCAGAGTCCAGCTTTAATCTGACACGGGATATTATTATTTTGAGCAGTTAAAAAAAAAAGATTATGCTGAAGGTAAACGAAATATATTTTTCGATACAGGGCGAAAGCTCGCGGGCTGGAATTCCCTGCGTTTTTGTGCGTCTTACTTATTGTAATTTAAGATGTACATACTGCGATACCGAGTATGCTTTTTATGAAGGCGTTGAAATGAGTATCGAAGAAATTATCGAAAAAGTGAGTCAGTACAGCTGCAAATTAGTGGAAATCACAGGCGGGGAACCCCTCGTTCAGAAAGAATCACTCGATCTAATGAAAATATTATGCGATAAAGGTTACGAAGTAATGCTCGAAACCAGTGGCAGCTTACCCATCGACAAAGTAGACAGACGTGTTATGATTATCATGGATTTAAAATGCCCTTCGAGTAAAATGGAAAAGAAAAACCGTTATGAAAATATCAAATACCTCAAACCTGGCGACGAAGTTAAATTTGTCATCGGCGATCGAGAAGATTATGAATGGAGTCTGAAAAAAATTAAAGAATTTGAACTCGACCAGAAATGCGGCATTCTCTTTTCGGTCGTATTTGGAAAACTGGAGCCGGTCACGCTGGTAAACTGGATTCTGGAGGACAAGCTTAATGTCCGTTTTCAGCTTCAAATGCATAAATATATCTGGAAACCAGAAACTAAAGGTGTATAATGAAAATAGCAAAAGAATTCAAATGGGAAATGGGTCATCGTCTTCCTTTTCATAAAGGGAAATGCAGAAATCTACACGGTCACACATATCGCTGCATGGTTGAAATTGACGGCACAACGGATCAAAACGGCATGGTACTCGACTACTATGAATTAAAAAGAATAATCGACCCGATAATTGAAGAAATGGATCATTCTTTTATGGTCTGTTCAAAAGACACTGAATTAATGAATCTTTTAAGGTCTCTCGATAGCAAAACCGTGATTGTCGATTTTGATTCGACTGCCGAAAATATTTGTATTTATTTATTAGACAGAATAAAAAAAGCCGGACTTCCAGAGAATATTAATAAAGTGAAAGTCCGTGTGCTTGAAACCGAAAACAGTTATGCTGAAGAAGAATTAAGTTTGAGGTGATTTAATTTCGCTAACTGCTTCGACAATCAGCGGCAAAACAGTGCCTGCTTTTTCGAAAATCGAATAGTTCACCACGCTACTGATTTCTGTGGGTTCAATATTAATCTCAACAAGATATGAACCCGATTCTCTGGCGGTAAATGGTATATAAGCTGCAGGATAGACGACTGCGGAGGTACCCACAACAAAACAGATATCGCTCAAAGCTGCCGCCTCTTCGCCGCCTTTAAATTGATCCTGAGGTAGCATTTCGCCGAACCAGACAACATCTGGACGAATTAACCCACCGCATTTTTCGCACTTCGGAATACCACCCCGAAATTCTAATTCAGGCGAATTGTAAAAAGTCCTGCATTCGATACAGTAATTACGTTCGATATTTCCATGTAGTTCGAATATCTTCGATGAACCTGCTCTTCTGTGAAGATTATCGATATTTTGAGTAACTACAGTTACGTCGTAGTATTTTTCCAGCTGAGCAATAGCCAGATGAGCCGGATTCGGCTTTGTGCTGGATATAATTTCTTGACGGTGTTTGTACCAATCCCAAACTAATTTTGGATTTCTCAGAAAAGCGTCGAAGTTTGCCAGTTCTTCGGGTTTCATCTTATTCCAGATACCGTCCTGTCCGCGAAAAGTAGCGATGCCGCTTTCGGCAGAAATTCCAGCACCTGTAAAAAAAACTAACTTTTCGGCACTCCTTAGTTTCTCAATAAATTCTTCTTTCAATTCCTCGCGTTTCATATCATTTGTTTTTGATTTTGTTTAACAATTCTCTGGCTTCCTGCTTTCTGATAGCATCGTCTTCGTCTTCAATTGGACTTTCGAGAGCTTTATTTAACACTTTCCGAGCAGTTTCATAGTCATCTTCACGAATTAATGAGTGCGCATAATCGACATAAAACATTACGAAATTCGGTTTAAGTTCGATCGCCTTTTTATATTCTTTAATGGCAATTTCATTATCTGCCCAGCCGAGTCCGAGAACTGATCGGGCGGGTTTCCATTTTTCACTGGTTTTGGCATGCGTACGAGCCAGTACATAATGGGCAATTGCTTGAATGTCGTTGCCGCCGTTGCCCAATTGAATTGCTTTTTCGAGGTCAGCTTTGACGGAATTTACTACTGAGGCTACCGAAAATACTCCTTTATAAAGGGCAATTCTACCATTGGCAATAGCTCTTCTCAAGTAATTAACTGATTTATTAGGAGCAGCTTTAACAGCTTTCTCGGCATATTCGAGAGCTTTCTGAAACATTTTAAGTTGTTCGTCCTTTTGTTCATCTGTACTCGATGGCATGTGTTCCCCGATGTCCACATAAGCACGACTGATGCGCCAGAGTATTTCATAATTACCTGGCTCCAGCTTCTCGGCTCTATTGTAGAGCTCAAGTGCTTTTTGATTGTCAAACGATTTGTAATAAGAATCGCCTTTCGAAATCAGTTCATCGACAGTTTGAGCCATCTGGGCATAGAGAGGTAATAATAATAGAAGTAAAACGACATTTAGCTTTTTCATAACAACCCCGCCTTTTTATGGATGGTTACCTTCCTCGTTAATTTTGCCCTCGTCTGTTTCGTTTTTTTGGAGACCATCGGGAATATAGAGATTAGTTTCTGCCAGGTAAATATATTTAGTCCATTTTTTATCGCTCTCGCTTTCGGCAAGAATTGCATGCTTGTATGCATTAGCTTTTGCACTCAGTTCGTCAGACTGGTAGAGAACAATAGCTTCGAGTGTTTTGGGAACAACAGGCGATGCAAATTCGAGTTTGCCCTGATGACTCAAAATCAAATGGAGTATTTGATTCTTCAATTCTTCAGGGAAACCTTCAATTTTATCGATTGCTTTTTCCACCTCGATTGCTGCAATTGTTATATGCCCAAGCAGACTACCTTTATCCGTATATCCGAAAGCTTTTCGATAATCCAGCTCTTCTGTCTTGCCAATATCATGCAACAAAGCACCCGTAATCAAAAGGTCGCGATTTATTTCGGGATGAAAAGTTGCCATCAGATCACAAATTTTTACTATTTCAAGTGTATGTTCAAGCAGACCATGTAGATATGCATGATGCCACGATTTACCTGCCGGTGTCATTAAAAATCGTTCTTTGAGCTGGCCGTCGAAAATCGAATCAATTAATTTCTTCAAAAATTCATTTTGAATTGAGTCTGTCACGCGGTTAAATTCGTCGAGCATTTCATCGAGCGGCCTCTTAGATGCGGGCAAAAAATCTTCGAGCTGAACTTCGTCGGTTTCATTTGCAACCCTCAATCTCGTAATTTTTATTTGTTGTTCGCCGTTGTATTCTGAAATTGTACCCTGAATTTTAATAATTCTCCCCGGCTCAAGTTCATTTTTGATTTCGTCGAAATTTTCCCACATCACCGCTGGAAAAGTCATCGTTTTATCTTTGAGTTCCAGCGATAAATACGGTTGACCATTTTTCTTGGTTTTAAGTTCGACCTTCGAAATCAACAAAAAAGCAATAAATTCTTCATTGGGACTTACTTCGTTTATCCTTTTAATTTCCATAACTGTTACACCTGTTTAACCACGCAGTTTGCAGGAAGCTTTAAGAGTATTGAGCGTTTGAGAAGATCGACACTAACAGAAAGCCACTTTTCGTTGTTGTATTGAGTTACCTGCCCAATAATTCCTGTAAAAGGTCCTTCGATTATTTTAACTTTTGTGCCGATCTCAATTTTGTTGGACACAAAGACTTGTGGTTTTTCCTGCAGTAAAATTTTGATGTTATCGATTTGCCATTCAGGAATAATCGACGGCTTACCTTCGCTGCAAATTGTTCTGACGATAGAAGGTTGATGCAGCGCAATAAGTCGTTCTTTTTCATCGGCTTTAATAAAAATATAACTACGGAAGAGTGGTTCTTTAATAACCTTTTTACGGTCACTCCATTTACGAACAACTTCAATTACGGGAAGGTAATGCTCGATAAAGAGTTCATGAAGTTGTTGCTGGGCTTTAAATTCGTGCCTCGGTTTTGTATAGAGCGCAAACCAGTTTCGTTTGTGCGCGTCTCTTTCAATCATTTTATACCCTCATAAAAATAAAGAATCTTTAATTGTATTTTTAAACTCTTCTGGTTCAAGCGGTTTTATAAGAACCTTAAATACTCCCTGGCGTGTATATTTCCTGGCATTTTCATCGTCTTGTCCATTCATCATAATAATAAATGGAATATTTTTGTGTGCATCGTGTTTATAAACGGCTTCCACCAGTTGAAACCCTTTCATCAAAGGCATTTCGTGATTTGCAATAATAACGGCAGGAATTTCTTCCTTTAAAAACTTAATAACGTCGTAGCCATTTTTGACAAGTTTGATTTCGAATTGCGGAAGATTTTCATTAATCAACTTTGTAATGCAACTGATATCATCTGGATTGTTTTCAACAAGTAAAATTATATATTTGGCTTCGGGCACTGTAAAATGGAATTCGCTTCCTTTTCCTTCTTCAGAATAGAGCCAGACTTTTCCGTTGTGTTTATCGATTATTTCTTTCATGAGAGTAAGTCCAAGACCGCTCCCTTTTTCACCTTCGGTTCCGGCCAAAACAAATTTCTGATCGATACGGAACAATTTTGTCTGATTCTCTTCCGAGATGCCAAGTCCTTCGTCCTTAACAACAATTTCGATAATACCTTCTTTAAAACGCTGCGCCGTAATTTGAACTTCTTTACCTTTGTGAGAATATTTAATTGCATTACTAACCAGAATAACTACAGCCTGCGAGATTAACCGCTCGTCGGCGAACATATACAAACTGGGAGGTATATCAATATGTATTGAAATGTTCTTGCGTACGGCTTCGCCAGTAAGCGTTGCTATTGCGTTTGCAATTGTAGTTCTCACATTTAATCTCGAAGCTTCCACTTTTACTCTTCCGGTTTGAAGTCGCGACCAGTCGAGCAGGCAATTAATTAAATTCAATTCGCTCTTAGAAGCTTCGTAGATGTAACGAATATATTCGTTTCTTTCTTCTTCAGATAAATCCCTCTCGTTCAGAAGAATTTCAGAAAATCCCAGCAGGGTTGTAAATGGTGATTTCAAGTCGTGCGATATAATCGATATAAATTTGTCCTTATTCTCATTTATTTCTTTTAATCTCCTGTTTTCCGACAGTAGTTCTACTTCCTGCTTTTTAATTTCAGTAAGGTTGAACACGATAGAATCACGCCTGACTATATTGCCCTCGTTATCTCTTACCGAGCTGACAATTTCTTTCAGATAAAGTGTCGTACTGTTTTTGCTGAGGCAATGGTATTCGATTTCAAGTTTGTTCAATGAAGAATCGCCATCAAACTCGAGGAACCGATTTCTCAGGTACTCTGAATCTTCTTCGGCAACAAGTGATAGATGCCCTTCTTTCATTCTTTTCAATTCTTCAACTGTATAGCCTAAAATCAAATTTACGTTATCCGAATAAAATTCAATTTCGCCCTCTTTCCAGATGCAGATAAAAAAATCACGCGAATTTTTACTAATGTAATTGAGTGTCTCTATGTCCAGAGTGTCGCCTGTCATAAAAGTAATGCTTAATTTTGAAGCAAATATAAAAAATAATTGCAATTACTTCATTAAGTAACGGAACCTATTTTAATTTGAATGCGTTTATCAAAAAAAAAATTTAACGAAGTTATGAAAAATCTAATAATTATTTTATTCGTATTATCGTGTGGAATATTTGCACAAAACGGAAAAATTACCGGACGGGTTGTTGATAGAGACACAAAAGAACCTTTACCTGGAGTAAATATTGTATTAATCGGTACAAATAAAGGAGCTGCCAGCGATGCTGATGGTAATTTTGAGATAGGAAATCTCGAACCTGGCAGATATCAAATAAAAGCTTCTTTCATAGGCTATGAACCTATAACTAAGTCCGAAATAATCGTAACAAATGTCCGTCCTGCAGAATTATTGATTGAATTGAAACAAAAGGTAATCGAGATAGAAAGCGTTACAGTAAGCTCAGGTTACTTCAATTCAGATCCGTACGAATTAAATAGCACTGCAAATTTCAGTTACGAAGAAATTCGTCGGGCGCCGGGTGGTTTTGAAGATGTAATTCGAGCACTTTCTGTACTACCTGGAATTGCACAAGCAAGTCCGGGACGCAACGACCTGATAGTACGCGGTGGAGCTCCATCGGAAAATTTATATCTTGTAAACGGATATCCTGTTCAAAACATAAATCATTTCGGAAGTCAGGGCGCCACAGGTGGTCCTTTAAGTTATGTTAATCTTGATTTCGTCAGAGAAACAAACTTTTCGACAGGAGGCTTTTCTGTAGCATATGGCGACAAAATTTCATCTGTTTTGAGAATCGATTTAAGAGAGGGACGTACTGACCGTCTCGGTGGTAAAGCTACGATCTCTGCCACTCAGTTCGGACTCGACTTCGAAGGTCCTGTATCGGGAAATTCCAGTTTTATAATATCAGCCAGAAGAAGTTATCTCGACTTCATTTTCGACGCTGCGGGATTTAATTTTGTACCGGAGTACTATGACGCACTCGCTAAATACGACCATAAGATCGACAGCAAAAACTCGCTCAGTTTTTTGTTCTTAGGTGCTTTCGACAAAGTTAAATACAACAACAATAACTCCGACGATCTCTACGAAAACTCTCGTATACTCGGTTCGAATCAGAATGAGTATTTAACAGGGCTGTCTTACCGTCACATTTACGACAGAGGTTTTTACGATATATCTCTGAGCAGAAATTTTTTTGAGATCAACGCTTCTCAAAAGGATACGAACTTAACCCCAATTTTTCTAAACAACTCTATTGAAGGCGAAAACACGCTTAAGTTCGATGCTGTTTACAAATTGAACAATCGGTCTGAAATTAATCTCGGAGTTATATTAAAGTCGGTTAAATTCAAAACGGATATTTTTTTCCCGCAATTTGTAACTTCATACGGCGACACATTAAATGTGGGCGAACTGAAATTAAATGAACGTTATAGTAAGTACGCTGGTTACGTACAATATTCTACTACGGCGGGGATGTTTTTATTTAATGTCGGATTGAGAGCAGATTATTACAGCTTTTTAACCTCACGATTTTATCTTGCACCCCGCGTCTCTGTTTCTTACATGCTCGACCCAAGTCAGGCAATATCAATATCCGGTGGAGTTTACTATCAAAGCCCTTCGTATATATGGCTGGCAGGTTCAGAAGAAAACAAGAGCTTACGTGCAATCAGAGCAAACCAGTTGATTGCCGGTTACGAATTAAAATTAAGAGATGACATGCGATTAAAAGCAGAAGCATATTATAAATATTATAACGACTACCCGGTCAGTAAACTGCGACCTTATTTGATACTTACAAACACAGGAGCTGGCTTTGGTGGTAGTACCGATAATTTTTCTTCATTTGCTTTAGAAACGCTTGTCAGTTCAGGAAAAGGATTTGCAAGAGGCATCGAAGTCTCTATACAGAAGAAATCTTCCGATATTCCTCACTATGGTATATTAAGCGTAACGTGGAACGAATCTATTTTTACTGCACTCGATGGAGTTGAAAGACCCGGCAAATACGACCAGAAATGGATAATAAATCTAAGTGGTGGATATATCTTTAACTCAACTTTAGAAGGCTCGTTGAAATTCCGATTTGCCACTGGAAATCCTTATACGCCTTTTGAACCAGACGGCAAACAGTTAGTTGAAAAATATAATTCACTCAGATTCAAACCTTTTCACTCTCTCGATATAAGAGTCGACAAAAGATGGTATTTCGAAAACTTTGCATTAATTACTTATATCGACATTCAAAATATCTATAACAACAAAAGTTCAAATGAAATTAGCTGGGACGATAGAAAAAAGGAAGTCGATGTACAATCTTCTATTGGAATTTTACCCTCGATCGGTATCAGTCTTGAATTTTAAGTACTTGTTATAGTGATTTCTGCGAATTAAATTTAATCGTCCAATTAAATTTAATTCAGCAATGAAAAAGTTAATCCCGATATTTTTATTTCTAAGTTTTCAGTTGATATTTTCTCAGGAAACAATAATTCAGGAAAATGAAATCGGTTTTTGTTCAGTAGATGGTAAAATCGACAGTAGCGTTTCGGGTTATACAGGAGAAGGCTATGCAGATACGGACTTTGGCATTGGTAAAAGCATCAGCTGGCAAATTTATGTTTCGGAGAATAAAGAATATTCTTTCATCTGGCGTTATGCAGTTGGTGGCACCGACGATCGGAATGCTCGACTTGTAATCGATGGCAACGTAATTATTGATACAGTCTACTTCCCCACCACGGTCGACTGGAAAAACTGGCGGGAATCTGATACTCTAAAAGTTTTTCTCCTAAGCGGAAGTCACAAAATTCGAATTGAAGCATTAGCCGAAAAAGGGCTTGGCAATTACGATTATTTTAAGATCTTAGGTGGTGAAATTTTACCAGACAACTGTACGCCATCTTACACAGTAAACATAAATACAAATAACTTAGAGTGGGGAACTGTTTCGTATACACCCGTAAAAGACTATTACGATGCCGGTACAGAAATTACACTCACGGCACATCCAAACCCGGGCTATTTTCTCGATTGCTGGATGGGAACTCACACATCTAATGACTCGATATTTACATTTAAAATTGAGCAGAATGTCGAAGTTACTGCACGTTTCCTGCCTTCGGGAATTCAACAGGACACTAACTTAATCGGCTATGCCGGTATTCTGGACGACAGAGGAACCACGTTTACGTTAATCGGCGGGGCACTCGGGGATACAGTAACAGCTCGTTCGCTCGACGACCTGAAAAAATATCTTGGAAGCCCACAACCTTATTATGTCCAATTTGAAGGTATGCTCGAAGGAGAAGATGTTGTCACTGTTACTTCCGATAAAACATTAATTGGTACTGGAGTGGTAAATTATCTGAAAGGGATTGAACTTTCAATCAACAACGCGCGGAATGTTATTGTGAAGAATATTACAATTTCGCATGTAAAACCTCAGGATGCGCTGGAAATAAACGGGAAATCGCAAAATATATGGATTGACCATTGCGAATTTTTCTCCGATAGAAATCACGGTATCGATTATTACGATGGATTGCTCGACATTAAAAACGAATCTTCATTTATTACCGTCTCCTGGTCACACTTTCACGACCATTATAAAACCATACTTATTAGTTCGGGAGATGAACAATATGCCGACACAGTTATACGCGTGACCTTCCACCACAATTTATTTGATAATTGCGAGTCGAGACTTCCAAGTATTCGATTCGGTAGAGCTCATATTTTCAATAATTATTATAAGAATTGTAATACTGCAATCAATACAAGAATGGGTGCCTGGGTTAGAGTAGAAAACAATTATTTTGAAAATGTCGGCAAAGCAGTTATGTCCGATTACAGTGTAGAAAAAGGCTATGCATTACTTTTTAACAATTACCTCGTAAATTCAAGTATCCTTGCAGTCGATGGTTGCAACTATGAAGTACCATATAATTATACACCTGACGACCCCGAAATATTACCAGCTATAATTCAGAATTCTGTTATCACTGATATCGTTATGGAAAATCCATCTAATTTTGATATTGAATGTTATCCCAATCCATTTAATCCCTCAACGACAATAAAGTATTACCTGCCAGAAAATTCGTTTGTCGAATTAAAAGTTTATGATTTACTTGGTAGAGAGTTGAAAACGTTAATTAGCGAGCACCAAATCAAAGGGAATCACACCTATAGATTGTCGATGAACGAATTTGGTAAATCAGCTTCGTCACTTTATTTATGCAGACTTAATGCCGGCAAGTATTCAAAGACAATAAAACTCCTTTTGCTGAAATGATAGTTCGTTTAGCTTTTTCTACGCATTAATATTCGATGTAGTATGCAAGCAATCCAACAATAATTAATATAAGCCCAGTAAACAATTTATCGTGGTGTTCGAGGAATTCCCATTTAAGTTTATTCATTCCTTTTCCAACCAGATAAACGAGTAGCATCATAAAGAAGACAGTTACAAAAAAGTAGACTACCGATACGATAGCAATCCCGCTCCAGCCCATCCTTCCGGCACTTAAATAATATATTTCAATTTCAAGGCACGGCGAAAAGAACATGGCAATCATTAAAGTAAGCACAATTGATCTTTTATTCTTTTTCTTATCGATTATATGATCGATATCAATGTGATGATGTTTGTGAGGATGTTTGATAAATTTATGGCGATATTCGAGTGATAAGTAAATTAGTCCGAGAAATATCAACACAGCAGGAGCAAAAAAATGTGTAATCAGATGATACGATTCCGAAAGCTTGTATCCAACAATTCCCACAACAATACCGATGATTACAGTACTTAAAGTGTGGGAGAAACCCGTTACTGCAGTAATTTTAAGAGTTTCCTTCTGTGACCATTTTTCAGCTTTTCCTATTGTTACCAGTGGCAACCAGTGGCTCGGAATCAAAGCATGAGCCAGACTCAACAACAGACTTCCCAGAAAAATTTGTATGTAAGGATTCATCAATCACTATTTTTTTTGAACGTAATAATACACAATTAAATATTAACTCCGTCGGATTAGATGCAATGGACAGAATAAATATTCAAAAACTATTTTTCGGATGAGAATGATTTCACATTATAATCGACATTTTTAACATACATCTTAGCATAAATAAATTTTCCATCGGGTTCATGCCAGACAGCCTCGCCGTAGGACGCAAGTTTTACATCCCCAAAATTGCGATAATTTTTGACAGGAGTACTCCATTTGTAATTCCTGTATGTTTTACCATCACTCGATTCGTATCTGTCGCTGGATTCGAAATTAACGAGTTCACCTTTTGCATTGAAATAGAGTCGGGCTTTTATTTTACTACCAGCATTTTCAAAAACCGCATCTACAGTAAGCGAATCAATGGGAAACCATTTAATTTTTCTATCGATTAAAGCGCCCGGTGCAAGAAGGCAAAGGTCGTTGAACATAGTTACGGTTTCGCTTTTATTCATAATATCACCTTTTGCTTCGGCAACATTAAAAAATGACGCAAGCCTGATCCTCATAATAGCATTTGAATCGATATAAGTATGCAGGCCTTCGAAAGGAATGCCATAAAGTGAAGACCGAATTAAATAAATACGTGCCGGACTATCAATAAAATTGTATTGTACAGAAGTGTATTTAAGAAATTTCGAATCGGGTGAAGTTTTTATTTCCCCTTCGGTTACGGCTTTGAAATTGTAAACGCGCGGTTTTCCAACTACGCCCGTATATAACAAATATTTCTTTACAGGCAAAGGCAAATGTTCAATGTTGGAAGAAGTCACAATCAACTTTTGTCCGCTTGAAGAAATTCTTTTGAGTGCTTCTGTCTTGAATTCGGCTTTAAAACCGACTGGCAAACTATCTGCAGCAATCACAATTACTGGAACAATCAAAATAAGATTGACTAACGTGCCGTATTTTGCATCCCGCCAGTACTTGAAAATTAGAAACTGCGAAATTGCAATGCCCGCTGAACACACCACCCACCATAAATAAAAATCTTGCGAATATAATATCGCTGCAGACAGAAACAGAATTGTTGCTATTAACCATAACAATCCGTCCCGCTTCGAAATGTGACTCTTTAACTGCTCAACTTTTGCAAGATTAAAGGCTTTTATAAAACCGAATAGATGAATTATACCGTGGAAACTCAATATTATCAATACAAATGTGCGCATGTGATTTTTGTTCGTTGTTCTTAGTTCTTTGTTCGTTGTTCTTTGTTCTTTGTTCGTAGTTCGTTGTTCGTTGTTCTTTGTTCTTTGTTCTTTGTTCGTTGTTCGTTGTTCGTTGTTCGTTGTTCTTTGTTCTTTGTTCGTTGTTCTTGGTTTTTGGTTATTGGTTTTGAATTTTGTCGTAAAAGTTTTTCAGTATGAAAAAAGCTTTCTTTTTAATACCGGAGCTGGAAACCAGACCTTTTCTGTTCCAGAAATTCTGGTAAACTGGATGTTGTCTTCTCGGCGAGCGAAAATCCACAAGAATCCATGGAGTCATTCCTTTTATTTGTTTTTGTTTACTGATCATTTCAATTTGTTTTTTGTAGAAATAGGCTTGATGTTCTTCCGACCAGACAGTAAGGTTATCAGCGTTGTAACCCTGCAATGCGCCCGCACCTGTTTCGCTTATTAATACGGGTTTATCGTAACCGAATACCCAATTAATTTTGCTGCACTTGTCGGGTTTGCCGTCGTACCATCCAATATATTCATTGAACGACAACACGTCGAGATATTTTCCAAGTGGATCGTCAACAACGTAAGTAAATGGTTCGTTATCTCGACGATGAACTTCGAGCGCGGCAGATATCAATCTACTGCCGTCGAGTTCTCTGGCTCTTTCTGCAAGTTTACTCATAAATCGAATTCGCTCTTCAGTTACGGGCGTTTCGTTACCCATCGACCAGATGATTACATTTGCGCGGTTTCTATCCCTGACGATCATCTCTTCGAGCTGGCTCATTGCATTCTGGAAAGTAGATTCGTTTTCCCATTGAATTGTCCAGTAGACCGGAATTTCTTCCCATACGAGGAGTCCTAACTTTTCAGCTGTTCTAACCATATACTCGTTATGAGGATAGTGAGCCAGGCGTACGTAATTACAATTGAGCTCCTTTGCCCAGTTGAGCAGCATCAGGGCTTCGGCTTCGCTATATGCCCTGCCAGTTTTTAACGGATTCTCTTCGTGTATACATATGCCTCGTAAAAATATCGACTTGCCGTTCAACAATATGTCAGTACCTTTAACGGCAATTGTACGGAATCCAATTTTATCTTTCAGCGTATCAGTTTCCGTCTCGATTTTCACATCATAAATAAATGGATTTTCGGGACTCCATAAATTCAGGTTTTTTACGCGTATCTTAAATTCAGCATATCCATTTTCATCGGTTTTGAATTTATGCTTAACACTTGCCTCTGCGATTGTGATAATTCCGTTTTGCTCAAATTTGCTTCCGTCGAGTTGTACAAAACCTTCAATCAGTTCGGGATCGCTATTATTCAATTGCAATTTGAAATCACGAATAAACGTATCGTTGGTTTCTATCAGATAAACGTCACGAGTTATTCCTCCGTAGTTCCACCAGTCGGTATTGACTGTTGGCACTCCGTCCATTCTCCTTTTATTATCAACTTTTACAACGACAAAATTACTGCCTTCATTTAACAGTTCGGTCACTTCAAAATTAAACGGGGTAAAACCACCGATATGAACGCCGAGTTTTTTGCCGTTTAAATAAACGTGCGCTTCATAATTGACAGCACAAAAGTAGAGAAAATATCGTTTGCCAGCTTTTTTCTTTATTTGAAAATCTCTTTTGAACCAGACCGTTCCTTCATAAAGTTTAAGTTCGTTTACCTGAGAATTCCAGTCGCCGGGGATTGTCATCGCAGGAGCTAAATCGAAATCATATTCGACCCGATCAGTTTTATCGACTGGTTTTCTGTTCGAATAAAATCCGCCTGTACGATCGCCTATTTCATCGTACGGCTGACGCCTGTAATTATAAAAGCCGTTTTCATACGGGTCGATAATATAATTCCATCTTCCATTCAGTGAAGTCAATTCTCTGTTGATTACATTCGTAATTAGATCGGTTTTGCAGGTATTTTTATTCTGTGAATGCATCGAAGAAAATAAAAGGAAAACAAGCAGAAGGGTTGCAAAGCGCTTCATCTAATCCTCTTTTCTTTTTATGTAAAAATGACGAATGTTAATATAACCAATTTATCTTTTAATTAAGTTAATATGAGTCGGATTGACCCTCGTTCTTTTCAAGGAATAGAAGACAATAGCAATTGATTGATTAATCATTTTTATCTTAAAGAAGAAGTCAATGAATAATTGACTTATCTTCTGTCCTCGAGTGAATTTATAACAAATCAACAATATAAAACAACGCAGAAAGTATGTTGCTCCAGATAATATTTTTCAGAATAATTCTTTCAATTGTCTTTCATCAATACGATACGATGGATTGAACTTATCCGACTGCATATAATTCAGAATCGATTTGTAAAGATTGTACGCTTCGGGATAATCTTTAATTTTATTTAGATTCGACATGCACACAAGCAATGAACCATTGCCAACTTTAAATTCGAAAATAAGTCCAAGCCTGTAGTTCCGTTCGAGGTTATCAATCATACTAACAATTGGTTTATAATCCGTAAGTTTATTCAAAATCAAAGGACGAGAGGCTTTTATTATCGAGAACCACTGCCAGTTGGTGTGAAAATCTGTCGGGAAGTTATTGAATAATGGATGATCTGGATCGGTAAGAATTCCGAGAGTGCCAGGGGATACAGGTCGTTTGTTCATTTCGCTAATTTGTTTAAACATGCCGTAATTCCAGAAATCGGGGATGAATAAACCTTCAACGCTTTTTTCTTTGATCAATTTATGATCTGGAAAGAGAAGTACTTTTTTTCCTCTTCGAAGTTCTGCACTAATTTTATCGTCGATCCTATCAGTAACTATAATATCTTTTAAATTTAGTTCGACTTTATCTGATGGATAAACCCACAGGGGATATTCATTTTTGTAATGACCGTAATTCAATTTCAGATTCAGTTTTACTGGTGTTTCTGAAAATAATTTTGTTTTGATTTTTCCAGCGTCTGAAAGTTTACCCGGAGTTGTTTTGTAATTTTTTACTTTGCCCGATGCAATGACTTCTTTTCCATTTGTCAATTCCCACTCAACATTTTCGATAATTTCCTTATTCGAATAGTTTGCAATTTTTATATTTGCCAGGAAACTTTCATTCGATCGCCAGCAATATTTCGGGAATTCAGCCAGCAGCACAACATCGTTACAGGATTGTTTCCAGTTATCGATTGACACCACATTTTTGCTTTCCATAAATGCATCAAGGATTCCAACAAGAGCAGTTCCCTGTCCAGGAAAATCCTGTAAATCGAGCAACTGGAAACCCGCAAGATCTTTAGTTCTCAATGCAGCTTCAATTTCTGCTTTGTAACAGATAGCTGACCATGCACCCGAGGCTTTTTGAAAATCTTTATCCATGCCCGCCAATCCATTTTGAATCATTCTCTTGCGGAAAACTTCTAAATTCCACGGCTTTAACACACCTGTATATTTTATTATCTCATTGTAATCAGGATAAATTTGATACTGCCCAACTTCGTGACTTATTACAGGAATACTGATTTGACTTACGGGATAGTCAAAATTAATTTGTGTTGATGGATAAAAACTATTGAGAATTCCGCCGTCTTTAGAATCGGCAAATGCCTGTGATAGTCGTAAGTGTGTAAGAGTAGTATCATGCAAATAAGGAGTCCTGGCGCCGATATAATAGTCGGAAATTTCATCTGGTGCTCGATATCCTATATTGTTATTTGCTCCCGTTGTGTAGAGCAAGCTGGAGTTAATAGATTTTAATTCAGAAATAATCATTGCAATGCGGTCGTGACCCGCCCAGATTTCATTACCGGCTCCTAACATAACAAAAGATGGGTGATTGGCGTAACTTCTGAGTATTCCGATCCCTTCAGCTTTAAGTTTTGATGCAATCGAATCCGACTCGAGCCCTCCCCAGAATGGAAGTTCAGCTTGAAGATAAATTCCGATGCGGTCGGCTGCTTCGAATGCCGCTTCAGGCGGGCAGTAGCTGTGAAATCTGTAATGATTGATACCGTAGGCTTTTGCAATCTTGAATACTCTCATCCAGCTTTCGACATCTGTCGGAGTAAAACCTGTCAACGGAAATACAGCCGCTTCATGTTTTCCCCTCAAAAATGTTTTCCGTCCATTTATCGAAAATTGTTTTCTTTCAGCCCTAAATTCACGCATGCCAAACTTCACAGTTTTACTATCGATTATTTTTTTACTCTTAATCAAAACAGTCAATTCATAAAGCGGCTGATTATATTCATCCCATAATAATGGAGCATCTTCAAAAATATATTCAAGGCGAATTACTGAATCTGCAGGCATTTTATATTCAACTGATTTTTGTCCATCTTTAACTCCATTATTAACTATAGCAACATTCAATTCAATATCGACTGTTGATAGTTTTAAACCATTTTCGAGTCCAATAATAACCTCTGCTTTGTTTTTATTAATTTCAGGTTGAACGCGTAATTCCTTTATAAAAGTTTTTTCACATGATTCGATATAAATTTTACCGATAATTCCATTCCAGTTGGTTTGAGTATCGTCACTGTAGATATGGACATTTCCGTAAGGAGTCAATTTCAGATCGTTATCAATTCTCAAAGTGATGAAATGAGTTCCAGGTGTAAGAACATTCGAGATGTCGTAATGCTGAGGTGACTGCAGCAGGAATGAATTACCGATGTATTTATCGTCAATCCAGAGCATAGAAGGTTTGGTTCTTTCGAGCATCAGTTCAATATGTTTGCCTTTGAAATTTTCAGGTACAATAATTTTTTTGCGATACCAGGCGGCACCTTCATATTTGAATTCCCTGTTCAGGTGTAGAGTTGTCGTATCAGTATTAAGAAAGCCTTTTTTATTCGAGTCTGTTGTACCGGGAAGCGAAATGGAATCGATCAAATTTCTGTCGTACCATTTTTTTTCAATGCCAGCATTTTCAGGGTCGAGCTGGAATTGCCATACTCCCGATAGATCGATTTCGTCTCTAACGAATATTTTTTCATTGCTACATGATAAAAGAAGAAAAACAAAACTAATTGCCATATAGAACTTCTTTTTCATTTCAGTGCCTTGCGTTAATAAAAAAATAAAAATGAAACAACTAACTATCAGAACGAACTAATATCTCTTTACGGCTCAAATTATTTACAACCACGGCGCCGCACGAGTCGCTCCATACATTTACAGTCGTACGCACCATATCGAGTAACCTATCGACAGCAAGAACCAATCCGACCCCTTCAAGCGGAAGACCAACAGCTTTAAGAATAACTGTAATCATAACAAATCCCGCCATTGGAATTGCAGCCGCACCAATCGAAGCCAGTATGGTTGTCACTAAGACAATTGCTAACTGAACAAAAGTCAGTTCAATACCGTAAGCCTGTGCGATAAAAATAACCGCAACGGCTTCGTAAAGCGCCGTGCCGTCCATATTGACTGTAGCTCCGATGGGCAGCACAAAATTGGCTACTTTAGGTTCGACTTTATCGTTATTGATTACGCAGTCCATTGTAATTGGCAGAGTTGCCATTGACGAACTTGTAAAAAATGCAGTTTCAATAGCGAGTAGCATATTCTTAAAATGGAGCCATGGATTCATATTACCGAAGAGCGAGAGGATAAGCGGTAGAGTAATAATCGAGTGAATAAGGAGTCCACTTAAAACCGTAAAGAAATATTTCATCAATCCAATAATTGCATCGAATCCAGTTTCGGCAACAATACCTGCAACGATACCAAATACACCAATGGGAGCCAGCCAGACAATCCAGCGTACCATTTCCATCATAACATTGAATCCGCCCTGGAAAAAATCGTTGAAAAACGTACGGTATTTATCCTCGAATTGCATAATAACTAAAGCAAATAATATCATAAAAAAGATCACCTGTATTACATTTCCTTCAGCCATAGCTTTGAATGGATTTGTAGGTATTATATTGATCAGAATATCGATAATGCTTCCCTCAGTAGCAGGTATATTATCCACTTCAGCAGAAACCAGATTGGTTATATTTGAGCCGGGTTTTACAAGTAAAACCAGAATTTGACCGGTCAAGATAGCAAGAGCAGTAGTAATCAAATAATATGAAAAAGTTTTAATACCGAGCCTCTTTAATTCCTTTCCTGATTCGATATTCAGAATTCCACTGGCAATTGAAAAGATAATGATTGGCATGACAATCATTTTTAAGGTATTGATAAAAATTGTCGCCATTGGATTGGCAAGAGGTAATATGCTTTCCTTAAATATATAACCGAACAAAATACCGAAAGCAAAACCTATAAAAATCCAGAAAGTAAGGGACTTTAAAAACTTCATAAATACCCCGATATTTTTAATAAATACAATTGATAAAGAAGCGAACTATCGATTATAGTCCACATCGAAAAATTGTAATAATAATATAATAAAAAGAGATTGACGGGCATATTTAAAAGCAGCAACAAGTTGGGACAGGAGTGGTTAATTTCTTTTTACTACAGAGGATATAAAATAAGGCAGATATGATTTCTTTAGCTTCTACAATTTTTTTCTTGAAATCGAATAAATTGAACAACACATGGAAGATCTTCTAATGACGGTTGCTTCGATACGTTCTTCTATCGAAGAATTACACTGCAACCGAGGACGTAATCGCTCGTCGAGTAACGAAGTGTACCGAGACGAGCATTAGCGGTCGTTTCGATACATTTCATTACTCAACGACCGCGGGGTGTTCCGCTCGTTGAGCGATGCATTGAGTTTATCGAAATGTAGCACGAAGTGCGTATCGAAACGAGCGCTGGCGGTTGCTTCGATACGCTTCGCTACTCAGCAACCGCGGGATGATTTCCGCTCGTCGAGTAACGAAGTGTACCGAGACGAGCGATTTATTTCTTTTTTCCATGCTTTTTTGCAAGCACAGATAAATCCTCAAAACGACCTTCTATAAGAGCTTCTTTCTTCTTCCTGCTCCATCCCTGAATTTGTTTTTCTCTGTAATATGCCTCATCTATTCGTTCGTACTCTTCGTAATACACCAACTCTACAGGAAGTCTCTTCTTTGTGTAATTTGCTCCTTCACCATTTTGGTGCTGCCATAGTCTGCGTTCCAAATCATTTGTACTGCCTGTGTAATATGACCCATCGGAACAACGAAGGATGTATACATATCCTTTCATGGCTACAATCCTCATTGTTATGGCGGTTGCTTCGACAAGCTCAGCAACCGAAATATCTTCCGCTCGTTGAGTAGCACGAAGTGCGTATCGAAACGAGCGCTGGCGGTTGCTTCGATACGTTCTTCTATCGAAGAACTACTCAGCAACCGAGGACGTAATCGCTCGTTGAGCGAAGCATTGAGTTTATCGAAATGTAGAACGAAGTGCGTACCGAAACGAGCGTCAATTCATCCTATGCGTTTCCTCTGGAATCGGTGATTATTTTCTTTTTTTATCACTAAAACAGAGATATTTATTTAGTAATAATTTTTTACTAATCATTAAGATGCCCATGTAACTATACGCAAGACTATCTATCTCTGGGTCACACTCAATGGATATTCATTCCATACTTTCCCTTTGAATAACCTACCATTGGCTTTCTTGCTTCGTTTTACTTCATCTGCGCCCCAACTACCCCATTGCTTAAAGAAAAATGCAACACCCTGTTCTTTACATTGTTCAAATAATTCGTTCACCCATGCTGATTTAATTGCCCTGGCTTTTTTTCCAGATTCGCCACCCACAATTGCCCAATGAATATCTTTTAAATTTACTTTACCTACGGAACCAATAAGCGGTTCAAATGAAATAAATCTGATTGAAGCTTTTACTTCTCTTAGTGTATCTATCCTTTTTTTATAAGTTGCATTTTCAACACTTACCCCAAGCCAAACATTGTTGGGAACATTTCGATTTGAAAAATATTCCAGCATTAGTGTATCTCGCTTAGTAAGTATTTGATAAATGTGTTGTGGTGTTTTTTTTATTACTTCAAATATCATATCAAGATATTCAAATGGCATTTGTTCGTGGAATAAATCACTCATTGAATTAACAAAAAATTTTGTTGGCTTTTTAATCTTTAGCGGTTCTTCCAGACGATGCGGTAATATCTTAAAAGTAAATCCATCTTTGTAATCTTCAACGCCCATTGCCTTTAATCGTCTGGAAAAAATTTCTGCATAGCAGAATTTACAACCAGCAGAAATTTTATCACACCCAATGCTTGGATTCCAGACTTTTTCAGTCCATTCGATCTTTGTTGTTTTCATTTATTTCTCTTCTTAATTATTTGCTTTGCAATATTTAATGCTGTTTCATTGTTTGATGCAAAAACAAAATGATAAATAGGTAAATTCCGCGTGTTATTCAATATCAAAGGTTTATCCGTAACGAATCTCCAAATCTTTTTTCAAATTTTCTATATAAAGTTCAGCAATTTTATGAATAGAGTCATTTGTTTTTTTAATCTTTTCTTCATCACCAAATAAAGTTTCAACGGTCTCTACATCATAAAATCTATCTCGGATTTCATCTTCTGTTAGCCCAAAGTAGGACTGTAGTTTCTTTGAAAATATCAACTTCCCTTTTTTATCTAGAAATCTATTTATTATTACACCAGATGGTATTAAAATCCAAAGATCAACTCTTTTATCTTTAAGCTTTTCAATACTCGACCAGTTAATTTGCATACCGAATGGATCTAACAAGACAAGAGCAGCACTCGTTTGATTCAGAATTTCAGAGAGTTTAATCAACTGATTATTTACATCATCGGGAATAAAATAACAATTGTTTAAAATCAAATTCAAGAATGAGAGTTTATTTTTCAATTTTTCAATTGCTCTGAGATCATTATCTACAAGATAGTAATAATCGAATTTTTGACTTATACTGAGTACTCTTTCTGCCGAACCTTTATAAACTGCTAAATCTTCTTTTACAAGGTATTCAGAAAATAACTGTCTTTGTTCTTCTGACATTGAAATTCTTTCTCCACTCCCGGCAAAGCCATCAAAATAAATTGTTATAGGCCAGCCATTGTATTTTCTCTTTTGTGCATTCATTATAGTTAGATAAGCAGACACATAATTTTCAAACGCTTCAAGTTTCTTTTCCGTCCAATTTCCTCCCCAAATTGATTTTGGTTCATTTACTTGATTCATTTCTACCCTCTATTTTATTTAGTACTTCTTCATTCTTTTTATCCTCCATTAAATCGCATAAATTGAACATCACATGGAGGATCTGCTAATGCGGTTGCTTCGACAGGCTCAGCAACCGCGGGTAGTGTTTTCTATAATTTATTATTTCAACTAAGTATTAAAACTTTAAACAGTAATTATTATTTTATCAATAAAAAGATTTTTTTCGAAAATTATCATGACAATGAGCTGAAAGTAAGTGAATTGGATTTTTTATTTTTGTGTCAATAAAAATTGTCATTTTTTTCCCCATACTTCTGTCAATAAAAATCCTTATAAAATAATATGTTACCTTTTTTCCCATTTTATAACCAAAAAAATAAGCATTTATTTCCCCCAATTTTCGTCAATAAAATATCTGCGGAATTTTTTACTTCCTGAAGATTTAATTTCTCCATTTTTAACAAAATTATATAAACAAGTTCTTAAATTTCTAATTGAAATTTCTTTACCAATTCGATTATGTATTTCCTTAATAGTTGAATGAGGATAATTTTTTAAATCCTCAATTATGAGTGCTTTTAAACGATGAGGCTCGATGTTTATTAAATTGGTTTTTTCTAAATCTGTATTTTTAAGTACTACGGGATTTATGAAATATTTCATTCCTTTTGTTTTGCCTATTGTCTTTATAATCTCATATTTAATTAATCTGCCCAACCAGTTCCTAATTTGTTTATCATCTCTACTCTGTATTGCACGAGCAAATTCTGTAGCTATAATACTTTGTTTCTGGGCAATAATACCAAGACAGATAATCTCTTTTTGATTAAGCAGATAAAACTGTTTTATTTTCTCAATTAATGTAATAACCTTTTGATCCTGAATAGCACTAAATATTCTTACTACGACTCTATCATCTTTTTCTTCTACCTCTGGAAGCTTTTTGGCTTCACTTAAAAGAATTTCATATATCTTATCATAACCACTCCCTTCTCTTTCCATCAGATTAAGGTCATAAAAAATTTTTGAAAGATGCTCGTTTCTTCTCACAGATTGATGTAATATATTTTGAGGTGTTACTCCCAAAGGCAATAATCCTGGATTATGAATTTCCAGTCTATCTGGATATAAATTGATAAAAATATCGCCTCTTGTAGTATATGGTTTGTGGACAATAGCATTTGCAAGCAATTCTCTTATTACATTTTCATTATAGTTATAAATAATAGTTCTACCAAATATGCCCTCAGAGATTTCAACCCCTTCTCTCCACTCCTCTATCTTTATCCAAATATCATGGATGAGCTCTTTGGGATTATAAGAAAAATCGTCCCAGACTAATTTTTTTATTTTATTACCATTGATATCGTATTTTATAAATTGTACGACTGGAGCATATAGCAAATTACTTCTTTGATTTTGATTACCCAGCCATAAAATACCTAAATTTGTTAAATATCCATCTTCATTTATAAAATGATAATACAGTAACAATTCTTCTATAGATTTTTGTTTTACAAAATCACTAACACGAAACGATTGTTTTACGTCCTCTACAAAATGTTTAAGTTTATTCTGGTCGCATTGGTGCAATTTTATTTTTTGAACAACCTTTGTTTCCCAGATAAAAGCAGATTTGTCGGTAAAAAGTCGTGAAAGTTCATCAGGCAAGACTGGTTTGCATTGGTCTGATACGCGTATATAATATCTTCCATCTGTTGTGGATGCAATAGTTGACTGGGAAGGTAGAACCTGTATCTTCAACCATTCTCCTCCATTTTCGGATTTTTGAATAGTTACATCAATACCAACATTAACCGTGAGTTCGCTAATTCTTTTCCGAATGTTTTCCGGTAAATCTTGGGGAATTTTTTGATTACTCGGTGGATAATCCTGATTATTTTCAATTCCTATAGCAATAACACCTCCCTTTGCATTTGCAAAAGCGACGCATTCTTTTGCAATCGATAAATAATCAGGATTGATTGACTGAAATAATTTTAGTGATTTTTTTTCGTAGTTAATGTTTTCCATTTCCAGATTGAAATTGCTTGTATAAATATATTGTTTTTTTATGAAAGCAAGTTTATTAAATTTTGGTTGTTTCTTGTTTTGGATGGCGGTTGCTTCGACAGGCTCAGCAACCGCTGCGTGAAATAGATCGCCTTTTTAAACTACAAGAGATTGCTTCGTACCACCAATAGCAGGACTCACAATGACATTATGAGTCAGCTCGTCTCTGCGAGGAATAATCCGCAGGTGAATGACAAAGCAAACTTCAAAATGCTTCTTTAGATTACTTCGTCATCCCCCCGCCACAGGCGGGGTGATTCCTCGTAATGACACTTACTGAATCGTCCTTGCGAGCGAACGAAGTGAGCGAAGCAAACTCTAATGAATCTTAAAAATTCACTTTCACTTAAAAGCGGTTGCTTCGACAAGCTCAGCAACCGAAATATCTTCCGCTCGTTGAGTAGCACGAAGTGCGTATCGAAACGAGCGCTGGCGGTTGCTTCGATACGTTCTTCTATCGAAGAACTACTCAGCAACCGAGGACGTAATCGCTCGTCGAGTAACGAAGTGTACCGGGACGAGCATTAGCGGTCGTTTCGATACATTTCATTACTCAACGACCGCAGGATTTCATCGCTCGTTGAGCGAAGCATTGATTTATCAAAGTGTAGCCGCTTGTAAAAAACGTACCGGGTCGAGCGGGCTTTATGGTGCGGTCGTTTCGACAAGCTCAACGACCGGGGCCTATCCCTCCACAATCTTTATCTACTAATCTGTCAAATCGTACAAATTATACACAATGGGTTTATCTTTCTTTCACACTTGCTTTTATCTATCTAGTGAGTTTCCATTATTAAGCCAATATCTTATGCACCAGTTCCTTTAAAAGACTTAATTAAGCTAATAATCTGACTAATGATTTTTTCATATACCGTAATCGGAATACCATTTTCTACTTTATCATTTATGGTATTGGGACTAAAATATTTTTCTACTAATTTTTCTTTAATTTCTTGTTTTTTCTTTTCATCAAATAATTCAATAAAAGGATTAATAGCAGCCAAATCTAACTCCATCTTTTTATTATAAATTTCTTGATCTCTATGAATCTTTGATTGATTAGCAGCATATTGAGCAGGATAAATGAAAAGAAGAGTTGATAATATCCTTAATAATGAAATGTGCCAATCATAATGTCCAATATTCAATACAGTAAACGCCATATAACCAACAGCTACCGTCATAAATACAACTGTTATTCTTCTCCACACATTTGCTTGTTTTCTATGATACTCCGCAGTTTCTTGATAGTCACCTGTAACACTAATATTACCAATTATGTTTACTATTTTCTTTGCACTCTCAAGTTTATTTGATAGTTCATTCAATAATCTATTACTCTGTTCTATGACTTTATTTTTTTCTTCTACTATTTCTTTACTTAAAGAAGATTTTAATTGATTAAACTCATTTTGAAATCCTGCAGATAATTGATTTATTTGTTGCTGTTGTTGACTAAATCTTTGATCAATCTGTGTAACTAGTTGATTAAAGGAACTAATTTTATTTTTAATATCATTAAATTTGTTTTGCATTTCTTTTAATTCAGATGTTACTAAATTTCTAAAGTCTGTTACAATCTTTGATAAATTATCTCTTTTAGGTATTATAAAAGGAAGAGAATTTATAGATGGTATTGCATTTATTAAACTATTCTTCGCATTATTAATATGTCCATAATTTTTGTTTACCAAAAAATTATTTATATCGTTAAGGGCTTGTTGAAAGTATGTTTGAATGGTATTAAGCGTATTTTTAATCGTGAATTCGACGTAAACGATACTCATTCTTGCTTCAAAATATTCAATTATAGATATAATTAAATCTCTATCCTCTATTGGTATTTGTGAAGCATCATCAGAACCTAAGCGGCTTCTTATCTGATCAATTACCATAAAAACTTGATGATTATTTATATTTTGGTTTGTACCCATACCTCCACCCTTTTTATTTCTTCTCAATAATCTTTATTTCTTCTTCTGTTAAATCGTATAAACGGTACACCAGCTGGTCTATCTCGCGTTCCCATGCGGTGGTGTCTGTATTTGGGTTGGCTTTCTTAGCCTGAAGAATTTTGTCTACCAGCGCCTCTATCTGCGAAACTATCGGCTGATTGGAGGCGGTGATGGAGGGAATTTTATGTGGCTCTAGAGCTTGAACACTGATAATTACATCACCAGTACCAGTTTTTGGTGAATTCTCTAATAGTTGCTTTATAGATAATCTTGAATTTAAATAACCACATAAAAACTTAATATTTTTACCAGTCATTATAACATTACTATCAATTGTATACATACTTTTATTGTCATAAGAAAATCTAATTACTGAACCGATCCTTTTCCATACCACCTTCTCCTTCTCAAATTTACCAAGATATTCATCATTGGGATTATTATCCAGTTCCAGCCAATGATGTTGTCCAGGAAAATCCTGATTTTTTTGTTTTTCATTTCTTGAATACCTGCATTGACCTCTGTCTTTTAATTGAATCTCAAATTTTTTTAAATGGTTGTAGATTGCAGGATATTCATTTGGAATAATTTTATAACTATTATATTTAGCAATAATCACCCACAGCCCTGCCCATTCGTAGTAGTAGCGTTTTATATCGCGCCCTCTTAAAATTGGTTTGATAATGGCTTCGGTGCGTTCCCTTTCGGCCACATCTTTACAATTATCAAGTATCTCATTGCGCTTTTCGGTGGTGATGATAAAGGCTTCGTTTAAGCCGGTTACAATTCCACGGTAAATATTCACATCCCAATCCCTTAGGGGCTTGCCCTTCCGCTCAATTTTTTCTTTGAGCCTTTGCTCAGCGCTGTTGCCTATGAACCAGGCATCTTTAGTAAGTTTATTTAAGATTACGCCACGCTCATTGAGTTGTTTAGCTATGTCAGCATTATTATTTTCTTTTTGTAAAGTAACTGCCAATAGTTTGTTATCATTGTTTGCTTTTTGTATCAACAGGATGTTTGTATCAACGGTGGCATTTTCAAAAACACCGGGACCTAAATCAATTAACAGTATGGGATTTAATCTTGAGAAGAACTTTCTTAAAACTTCTCCGTAACCCGCACGCATCCATTTGTTAGAAGTGATGTAACACAAAAATCCAGATTCTTTTAATAGATTAATTCCTTTTTCATAAAAAAGACAATAAATATCTCCAGTCCTATCAAATGTTTTATAATTCTGATTTTTGTATAAGTCGGCATATTTTAATTTTGATTTGTCACTAATCGATTTTTGCAATTGAACATACGGCGGATTCCCAATCACGATATAAAATCCCTCACTTCGATCCTGTTCGGTATAAACTTTTACTCCAAACATCCACTCGGGGTCAAACCAATCTGCGTGAGTGTTCTGATCGAATGGGTCCCATTTAGTTATTTTTTCTGTAATGTCATTTGGAAAGCCGTTATGTTCTAATGCAATTTTTAATTCCGCTCTTAACTGCCTCTCTTTTTTCTGGAGTTCATATTTTTCTTTCCGGCTGTTTGTGTAAAAAATTTCTTCTCTAACTTTGAATAAATTCTTTTCCAGTTTTTCAATTTCATTTGAAGTTAGTTTCATTTGTTCCGAACGTTCCAGTCCAATTAATGTATTAGCAGCAACAAATTTTGTTTCGAGATTGGGCAGGGCACGAATGTCGCGGTTTTCTTTTGTGTCATCAATTTCCTGTTCAACGAGGAGTGAAATGAAAAATCTCAGTTTGCTTATTTGAATTGCTATCTCCTGTATGTCAACTCCGTAAATGCAATTTTCAATCAGACCTAATTTTCTTATATAATCAATCGACTTGTTCTGTAGAGATACTTCAGTTTCGTGTCGAATTTCTGCAGGCACTTTCTCGAGCATTTTTTTCTTCCATATCTCATTCTGAGGATCGAGCTTATGCAATGCAAGAACGAGTTTATGCAGAACTCCCATAGGAAAAGCACCGCTGCCGCAGGCAGGATCCAGCACTTTTAGATTTTCTATTGCATCAATTAAAAATTCTTTTTCTTCTGCTGTAAATTCGGGTTGAGTATCGTCATACGAAAATAGCTTTTTGAGTTCAGCTGTAAATTGCTCTTCTTTGTTTATCCATCTGCCTCTTAATAATTCTTCCTCAAGTTTCAGTTGACCAACAATTACACTATTGCCAAACATATCGGCCTGGTCTGTTCCAAGTGGCAAATAACTTTTTGCACGTTCAATTACCTTGTTTTTCAAATAAGCAATTAAAGATTCATCAACCATATACTCGACAATTTCTCGCGGTGTGTAATAACTACCGGTGGATTTTCGTGCTGTGGTTGCTGTTTCGGGGACATAGGCAGCTAAAAGATTCTCAAAAACTTTACCTAAAAGTTCAGGGTCTAATGCAACATCCTGGTCAACCGGAGTATTCTCGTCGATTGTAAAGTTATATTGCTTAAAAATGGAGAATAATCCTTTGACTTTTTTGTTATTAGCTTTTTCAATGTAGTTAGAGAGGTTTATTTCTCTTTCCGTTTCAAGAAAGAAGAGTTCATCCGGTACTTTAAGTCGGGTTTCATTTTTTGGATTATCCGAGAAGCAATCGATTCTTATTTCTTTTCCATCAACTTTTTTATCAAGCGATTCAAACAAACCACCATTAAGAAAAGGTACTTTTTCAAATTGCTTCAGGAATAGTTCTTTATTTTTAATAAATCTTTTGTAACGGTAATAACCTTGCTCAAGATACGCATCGCTTACAAAGCCACGTTTTTCTGCCTCGTCAACAAAAATTCTGCTATTTGGGTCATCGCTTTTCATTTTTGTATTAAGTGTGGCAAAAAACAAATTTTGAAGTATGGCTTTGTAGTAAGTACTGCCGGTTTTATCCTTGTAGTTTATAATTTCATCAATTACAGATTTTTCAAAGAGTGAAGGAGGAATAAGTCTTTTCTCTTTCATAAACCAGATGAAAATCATTCTGGTGATAAGTCGGATGAGACTCTTTGCATTTCTGTTTTCCCTGTCTTTGTCTTCATCATCAGGAAATTCGACAAGATCCATAGCCCAGAAAAACCAGTTCGCAATTTCTGTGTAAAATTCTTTTGTAACTTTCTCTACGCTGAATGCATCTATTATTTTATCGAGGGTTGAAAAGTCGGCAGAGGTTATTTGATTGATAAATGTTTTGTTCGCCTGCTCTTTACTGACAAAGTAAGTGTATCTTTTGAAATTGTTCCAGTCTCTTTTTCCCGTTGCGAGGGGAATTGCGTAGATTAAAGAAAAACGGAAATCACTTTTATCATCGTAAAAAATAAAAAAGCCACCGATGTAACTGTTGAGATTTTTCAGGATTTTTTTACCTAATGCGTATTGTGCTTTTTTGCCGGAGCGTTCGGAGAGTTCTTTGCTTACTTTAACAGTAACAACTATCATTTTGTCATGATTCTCTAATGTGAACTCACCTAAATGTAAACAGTCGATGAAATTTTCATCGTTATACTGCGGAAGGGATCTATTAATTTGTCGAAATGTTCTTGCCTTTTCTCTTAAGAGGTGAACAATATATTCAGGGTCAAAATTGGTTGTAAGGTTGCTTATGATTTCTTTGATGCTCATAAATTACTCCCTCGTTGCTTGGATCTTTTTTAACCGCTAAGGGCGCTAAGAAACGCAAAGATCATTGTGTCAGAGCATTCTTTGCGCAACCTTTGCGTTCTCTGCGGTTTAATTTTTCAGTCTTTCATTTCTTCCTTTTTCTTTGCCCATTTAATCAATGTTTTTAACCGCTAAGGGCGCCAAGAATCGCAAAGGTCACTGTGTCAAAGCGTTCTTTGCGCATACTTTGCGTTCTCTGCGGTTTAATTTCTCAGTCTTTCATTTCTTCCTTTTTCTTTGCCCATTTAATCAATGTTTTTAACCGCTAAGGGCGCCAAGAATCGCAAAGGTCACTGTGTCAGAGTGTTCTTTGCGCATACTTTGCGTTCTCTGCGGTTTAATTACCTTCACTGAGATTTATTCAAGATTGCCACTATTACTTCTTTTTCTTTCGATGATATTCTTTGTTTTTCTTTTGATAAATAATCTTCGCCTAACTCAGCTTCCAATTGGTTTATTTCTTCTATTATGCTTTTGAAATCCATAACTTCAGTTTTAAGATTGGCAATTCTTCTTAATGTATATTCAGACAAAGTTCCGTAGTCAATAATATCTTCTCTTAACATGCGCAGGAATTTTTTATGAGGTAACAACTCAGCAGACTCGTTAGTGCGGATAAGGAAGTCAAGTTTACCGAGTGCTTTATTTTCAATGCTAAACATTGAAGCTCCATTACTGGATGTATTTTCATAATTTTTAACTCTCTCATACATTTCCCAGAATTCATCGTCAATTTCAATTGGTTTTTCCTCCGGTTCGCATTTAATTTTTTCGAGTATCTCTTCAAACGAAGAATCAGAAATATCCATTTTCCCATCAACTTTCCTTAAAAGTCTTATGTACACTCTGCTTTTACGGAAGCAAACAATCATTTCGTCTTCATTAGAAGTTTTAGTTACTTTTACTCGACTTGGAAATTGGTCGATTGTTGAAATTACTTCTGGGTATTTCTCTTTAATTTCCTGATAAAGATTAAGAATTTTTGTATGGAAGCTTTCCTCTTCGCTTTCGTCAGGAGTTTGCATTAATTTTTGATAAAGCTTTGAAGGTGTAGGTTCTTCGTCGATATCAAATATTTTTGAATCTTCTCCTAAGGTATTGTGTATCATAAACATCTTATTCTGTGCAATTTCTCGGGAGCGAACCAGTTCGGCACCCTTTTCGGTCGGGAAGAAGTTAACGATATAGATTTTATCAAATACTTTTTTGCTTATGCGATTAATTCTTCCAAGTCTTTGAATTACTTTAACGGGATTCCAGGGAATATCATAATTAACAATCATTCCTGCGCGATTAAGGTTAAAACCTTCGCTCAGTTTATCCGTTGAAAGTAAAATGTCATAATCATTGTATTGTACACTCGCCGATGCATCAAAATTCTTATTCACCTCTGAAATTTTCGAATCGCTTATTGAGCCTGTAACAACTAGCGTTCTTTCAGCAAGTTGCGGCTTTAACTTTTTCATTTTTTCATAAACATAAATTACAGTATCGGCGTATTCAGAAAAAATTACAATCTTTCTTTTGGGTTCATGTGGCGATGGTACCTCATTCAATTCTTTTTCGATATTTTTAAGCAGACAGGAAACCTTGGGGTCATTATCAATCAAATTTAGATTTGAAAGTCTGTCAAGAATTTCATCAAACAATTGAATATCTGATTGAATATCCGCAATAAATTTTTTTGCATGTTTGAACTTTTCGATCTGGTAGATCTTATATTTTTTCGGGTAAGTTTCTTTTTTAAGAATTTCTGGATACTCTTTTAATTTATCTTCAATTTCATCCGGTGTCCATTCGACAATTCTTTCAATTAATTCTCTGTCTAAAATATATTTCCCTTTTTCTGGATCGTCATTTCCTGTTTTAGTTATAAATTCAAGTACAGTTTAGTTAATATGTTTGAAGTTCTTGATACTTTGCACGAATGCGCCGAAAGAGCTTTCAAATCTCTTAACAAGGAGTCTGCGCATAATATCGAATAAGTTACGCTGTTGTAACAACTCACGATTTTTTTCTTTATCCTTGTCATCGGACGATCTGGTGTCAACACCTTCCTCATAAACAAAAGGCAGATAAATAGCGCCTTTGAATTTCCCACCGTAATCAGGGTCTTCAAAATAATTAGTCATTATTTCATCATAAAAACTTGATTGCTCGTCGGTCAATTCATAAAACCATTCAATCGGTGGTTCGACTTTAGATAAATCTTTAACCTCATTTTTGTAGAAAGGATTTTTCAATAAATCCAATCGATTTCTTCTAATAGTTATTGGTTCAATTACATCGCGAATTTGTTTAGCCAGCGAATGTGATTTCCTTTTAACTCTTCTTAGGTCAATTTCACTTTCGTCAAATAATAATCTGTAATAACTCTTAGCCCTATTTAATTTACGTTTATCTTTCGAATTATAATTTTTTGTAATATAGGCAAGTCTATCGAATAAAGTATTTATTGTTCTAAATGTAGAGATGATGTTGTTTTCAAGCGTGATTGACGATTGTTTGGGAATAATGAAGAGATTGAGCATAGCCAGAATATCTTCCGGTTTATTATTGAAAGGTGTGGCAGTAAGTAGAATTACCTTTTTATTTCTGCAAATATTTTTTAGAAGTTCATAACTTTGAGTATCGGGATTTCTGAAGCGATGTGCTTCATCGACAATAATAACTTCAATGTCATCATTGTTTTTCACAAAATCTAAAACTTCTTCAAGGTCACCAATTGAGCGAGCCTCCCAATCATAAAGCTGAAATTCATTTAAATATTTCCGCCAGCCTTCAGTTTTATTATCATCGCCAATTAAACCAGGCGGACACAACACAAGTCCTCTTGCTCTCAACTGTTTAGCAATCATGCAGGCAATTACAGATTTACCGAGTCCTACTACATCTGCAACCAGTACCCCGCCATGCTGCTCGATGATCGAAAGAGCAATTTCAACAGCATCATTTTGATATTTATAGTTTTTGTACCCTTTTTTACTTAATAATTCTTTGAGAGAGGACGATAAAGATTTATGCTGGAAAGAATCGAGATATGATTTTAAAACGAATACATACGCTTCGAATGGTTTTATTTTTCTGATATGAGTTTCGTTTTCAATAGTTTTGATCAATCTTTCTTTAATATCTTCCTGTTCTGTAATTTTAACTGCGGTATTCCATAAATCATCAAAGTATTTTTCAGCTTCTTCAAAGCCGTAATCGCTAATTTCAACATTAAATTCGTTTTGCTCAGAAAGACCCGCCCGGGTTAGATTGCTGCTGCCTGTAATAAATAATTTTGACTTACCAACCTGTCCTTCCTCCAACTTAAATAAATACAATTTTGAGTGGTTCGGCCGATAGGTTTTTCTTATAATCAATCTATTGTCGGCAATTAATTTCAGGAAAAAAGTCGATTGTTCATAGAACTCCTTGACATCAAAGGCATCATTATTAATTGATTTTTTAACTGAACTAAAGAAATTTTCTATTTTTTCCTCATCAGATAATTTTTCGTCCTCTGAGTGCTCAATTAAACGATAATTGATCTTATCGACATCAAGTCCAACGAGCACTTTAATTGTCACTTTTGGATTTTCTTTTAGTCCATTATACAATTCTCTGATGCCAGAGAAATAAAAAAAACCTATCAGAAATTTTAATTCGTCGCTCTTTGCGAGTAATTCGATAAGTCTTGTTTTTAATTGCTTTTGCTGACTATTCGTTATGAAATTGCTCATTGAGTTAACAGAGAAGGATTTTTACTTAAAATATTTTTTGTAAAATAATGAATTATCATAACTATACAAAGCATAAAGAATTAAACTCAGATATCCCGAATAACAAAAGCAGGTTTAAATTGAAAGCCCTCAAAACAGAGTGCATCGATTTTTAATACTTCAAAAAATTATCTCTTGCCATAATACCGTCTACAAGGAATTAAAGAGCAGATAAGATCAGCTATGGTTACTTAACAATGCCCCGTTACTCTCTGCATATAATAAATGAAGGTTCTATTTTACTTCATTTTTGAATTACAATAGTTCTGTAGATGAATCGTCTGGAATTAATCAGCAATTTTAAAAATAAAAAAGCCTTGCAACAGATTTAAGTTACAAGGCATTAAGGGAGTGAGCGCGGGTGGGCTCGAACCACCGACCCTCTGCTTAAAAGGCAGATGCTCTACCCCTGAGCTACGCGCCCCGAAAAAATGAACGTAAATATTAGATAATTAGTACTAATTGAGATGCAAATATATCGTTTCTGGCAATAAATTCCAAATTTATGGCTTATATAGTTCGATGTGAATTGGGCTTCTTAGTCGAAGTCTTGCAATGAATGCGATATTACTAAAAAATAAGTTTACAAAGGCAATTAACTGATTATTTAGTTGCATTCGATATGCAATAATTGCTCAATAGTTTTCCAATTAAATATGGAAACATTACCGTCATCATTAACTGCAAGGAAAGCTCCTTTCGATAATTTTCCGATTGGAGTACTTGTATACCAGATACCATCTGTATTTGTTGTATTTGTTCCGATAAAAGAGCCAATATAATTAAAATTAGCTCTATCAAATATCAAGAACCTATTATTTTTCTTTGACTGATTCGTGATTATCCATTTACCCCTTTTATCATCACATTTTACTAAAAATATTCCTTCAATCTGGCCATCAAATAAGCCATCACCCATTACATTTCCAGTAAAATTACCCTCGAGGTCGTACACCTTTATAGTAGACTGGGTTGTATCCTCTTCGGCAATCAATAAGAGATTGTTTTCAACGTCGGCATGGATAGACTCAACAACATGCAGTACACCTTTTGCTGTGGTATCGCCAAAAGCTTTTTCAAATCTCCACTTCATATTATTATTTACAATAGTCACTGTATAAATATGAACTCTCTTATTAAGTAAATTACGAGGGGGGATTTTTTCACCGTCTAAATTGTAATTATCTGTAACATACAATCTGTAATTAAAATCATTTGTTTTATATACGAAAATTCCATAAGGTTTTTTTAACAATGAATCACCCAGAGTACCAATCGATTTGAATTCTGGCAGTTGAAAAATCTGTACTCGATGATTGTCTCTTTCTACTACAAAGGCCAAGCTATCGATTACAAAGATGCCATTAGGTCTATCCATCTGGCCTGGTTTGTCGCCTTTAGTACCAATTCTTTTAATGTTTTTACCTGTTTCAGCGTCATCAACTATTAGACAATCAGAGGACTTGGCAGTGGATATAATCCATTTCTCTCCGTTTTTACCCGCCCAGAAGGCTGGCGAGTCGACATTATCTGTTGTATCACGTTTAGTTTGAATATATTCTTTAACTATTACAGGATCTATTGTAGATGAGCATTTTAATGTAAAGAGATTCAGACTAATGAGTAATATAATCTTTTTCATTATTCCACACTTTAATCTGTTTTAACAATTTTATAAGTCAAATTTAATACCTGCAGTAAAATGGATATTATAGTATTCAGCTTGATATGTCCTTGAACTTTCGCCTGCATAATATCGTAAGGGTTGATTTAACAGGTTATTTACTTCAAAAAACAGTCGTAACTGAGGCATAATTCGGTAATAACCATTAAAATCTAAGTAAGTAACTTCATCATAATACCTTTCAAGTCCAGGTGTTAAATCTAATTCATCCGGGTCTAAATAAGGTGCAGTGTAGTTAAATGCAACTCCCAGTGCCATTTTTTCATCTTGATAAGTTAGAGCTAAATTGAGAGTATGCGGAGCCGTCCCTGGTAAAGCAATGTCTTTATCTCCATCGACCTGTTCGCTAAGCATTGGATTATCGGCTTTTGAATATATGTAAGTATAATTTGAATAAAAGTTGAGATTATTTAATAATCCGGGTAAGAAATCCAAGCGTTTTTGTAAACTAAACTCAAAACCAAAGAGTGTAGCACTAGCACCGTTACGAGGCTGGAAAATTTCATAAACATTACCTGATACAGGGTCGAAATAATCATCCTGGTTATAGATATAAATAAAATCTTTAATACTTTTATAGAAAACTCCGCCTGAAATTATGCCCACATCTTCAAAATAATTTTCAAGCATCAAGTCGAAATTCATAGAACGAGTAGGTTTCAGTGCAGGATTACCAACTTCTAATTCATTATCTTCTGTAATAATATTTCTATAGGGCACCAGGTCATAATAGTTTGGACGTGCAATTGTATTTGTCCATGCTGCTCTTAGTATTAGATTTGGCGATAAGTTAAACTTAATATGAACTCCTGGTAAGAAATTGGTATACGAATCGCTTCCATAAGTTTTATTAATTTCTTCAGTCTCTTCGTTAAACTCATTTCCTGCGTAATCAAGAGAAGTATTTTCCACTCTAAAGCCTGCAATAATTTTTAAATTTTTATCGACGTTTTGTTCAAGCATGGCATAGGCAGCAAATATTTTTTCTTTCGCATTAAAATTTTGGGGTGCATATTCTGCTGGTACATCTTCTTTCTCGAAAAGAGTCTGGTCATTCAAATCTAGGCTGCCTAAAAATTCTTCTGTTGCAAATTTACCAATCTTATAAGGACCTGCCAGGAAGTTATTATCAGTATAATCCTTCACGGGTACATTGGCTAAAGTTTCGAAGCTATTAATGGGTGTATATGAGAAGAAGTTATTATCTCTCAATTTATCTTTCTTTGAATATTTGGCACCAAATTTCAGAGTATTTTTATTAATTCCTTGTGAAATTGGCAGTTCTAAGTCTATTTTCGCTGAATAATTTTTTTCTTCCGTAAACTGGCGTTCTTCTGTTAGCTCGTCAAATTCCCAATTATTCAAGTCCTCTGGTAACGAGGAATTATAATTTATAATAGGCTTTTCCGGGTTTGATATATCATAAAATTGTTCAATATTTTTCACCTGGAATGATATATATCTTTCATTAGGTCTTTCCTCCGATGCTGAAGAATAGTAAGTCGCCCAGTTGATTTTAAGCGAGGTCAAAAGAACATGTTCGCCTTTTAACGATATCGTAAATGTTCTCTGGTCTTCTAATCTTGCATTATTATTCCTATTGTTGTTAATGCCACCTTTTGTTTGTTTTACAATTCTGTCTTTATCGAGACGATACCTTAAACGATATCTATTTTCCCAATCGTTTCTTTGATTATACATTGTTTTTAGATATATATTATCAGTTGGAGATAGTTGATAATCAAATGATGCTGCAAGGCTTTGTCGTAATCTTCTAATCTTATATGCTCTTACTTCCCATTCAGAGGGAAAAATATTTCCATCATCATTTTCCCACGTCCCTTCTGTATTGTCCGAGCCTAAATTGTGGTCAAATAAAGAGCCACTTAGCACCACACCCAATTTGTTATTTATGTATCTATTAGCGAATACAAGAGCACCATTCCAGATCGGTTTTTCTGATAGGAAATTATAACCACTCGCCAAAGTACTACTTAATCTTAAAAGTGAGGATGGTGCACGCGTAACCAGATTTACAGCTCCCCCTATTGCATCGGCGTCCATATCTGGAGTAATAGCTTTGTTAATCTGGATTGTTTGAACCATATCTGATGGAATTAAATCGACCTGCACATTTCTTATTTCTGCCTCTGCAGATGGTACTCTTTCTCCATTAATCATAATAGAGTTTAAGCGTGGTTCTGTTCCTCTTATATTAACATAACGTGCTTCTCCTTGATCATAATTAACAGTAATTGAAGCAACTCTTTTTAATGCATCGCCTATATTCTGATCCGGAAAACGTCCTATCTGATCCGTCGAGATAATATTTGTAATGTTATCGTTGGTTCTTTGTTGATTAAGCGCTCTTGCCTGCCCTTCTATTCTTTCTCCTAATACTACCACTTCACCAGCTTCAACTATTCCAGGCTTTAATTTAATTTCAACAAATGTTGTTCGGTTAGCTATAATTTCTACCTTTTCTTCTTTTGCTTGATATCCAAGATAAGACACCCTTAAGCTATATTTCCCCTTTTCTAAATTTAATATCGTAAAGTTTCCGTTGTTATCCGTCGTGCTACCGATGGATAATTCTTTAATATAAACATTTGCCCCTATCAACGTATGCCCTTCTGTATCCATTACCTTACCAGCTAATTTACCGACCTGGGCAAAAACTAAACTTGCCCAAAAATTAATCAAGAAAAATGGTATAACTATTTTTTTCATTTCTCCTCCATAAATGGATTTGTTTAATTCGAAATCTAATCCGCAATCATTAAATTTATATTAACCCAATATTAAAATAATGTTAAGATGACTTTGCTATTTTTTGTTCTATCATTTGTATTTTTAGTGAAATGTTTTCACTATACGTAATTGTGGAGTTACAAATATTTTACTTATGATATGATAGTTCTGAAATTGCAAGCTCTTAGATTATTATCTTATGTTCATTGTTTAGAATAAGTGCTTCAATTACTATAAAAATTAAAACAGATGTTTAATGAATTGCCTTCGGGGCATTGGACTTTTCGTTTTGAATTGATTTAAGATGAAACTGGGCGGGATAAGCGAAATTAGAATACGAGAATACCACAAATGGTTTTATCCCCGATTTTTTTTATATTGTTAACAATTTATTTAACGATTGCAAAGATGAAAGACGCCAAAATACTAATTGCTGACGACGACGAAACTTTGTGCTATCTCTTAAAAGAAGAATTGGTTAACGAAGGTTACCGCGTCGACGTTGTTTACGACGGTAAATATGCTATCGAAAAGTTAAAATCGATTCCATACGATATTCTTCTACTCGACCTCGAGATGAAAGAAGTTCATGGCGAAACCGTACTCGAATATGTTATCGAAAATCACCCTTCAACACAGATTATCGTATTGACCGCAAAATCCGACGTACGGACAGCCATCGATTGCATCAAAAAGGGAGCTTATGATTTTATTACCAAACCCTACGAATTTGGTCAGCTCTGCGTAACCATCGAACGCGCTATGGAGCATAAAGACTTAATTGTCAAAAATAAAATTCTATCTTCGAAAGTTAATCAGGCATATACAGGTGCAATTATAGGCGAAAGTGAGGCAATTAAGGAAGTAATCCGTCTGGCTGAAAAAGCAGCTCGCTCGGATTCGAATATTTTACTCGAAGGCGAAACCGGTACAGGCAAGGAATTATTTGCGGAGTTTATCCATAAAAATTCAGATAGAGCTTCAAAACCATTTGTCGCAATTAACTGTGCTTCGTTGCCCGACCAGTTAATCGAAAGTGAATTGTTTGGTTATGAAAAAGGCGCTTTTACAGACGCAAAATCTTCAAAACAGGGTCTGGTTGAAATTGCCAACGGCGGTACTCTCTTTCTCGACGAAATTGGCGAATTGAGTCTTACACTTCAACCCAAATTCCTCAGATTCCTTGAAAACGGAGAATTCCGTAGAATCGGTGGGGTTACAAATTTAAAATCGAATGTGCGGGTTATCGGAGCAACTAACAAAAACCTGATGGAAGAAGCTGAAAATAAGAACTTCAGACGCGACCTCCTCTTCCGTTTAAATGTAATCACGCTTACAATTCCACCGCTTCGACAGCGTCAGAATGATGTTCTCCTTTTAGCAGAGTATTTCCTGAGAAAAAAGTCTCCTGTAAGATCACTCAAAAAGTTATCCGAAAGCGCTCAAAAGGCACTTCTAAATTACAGCTTCCCCGGCAATGTGCGTGAGCTTGAACATATGATCGAAAGGGCAATTATTTTTTCGGACGGAAATATTATTCAACCGAAAGATTTAAACATCCCTAAAGATGAATTCGATTTCACTAAATTTTCTGAAAAAGATGGAGAATTCCTTACGCTCGAAGAACTTGAAAAAATTCATATCAAAAATGCGCTGGACAAATTTCAATGGAATCGGGAAAATACAGCCCGTGCTCTTGGAATAAGTCAAAAAACTCTCTATTCGAAGATTATCAAGTACAAATTGAAATAAAATGAATAGACGGAATTTATCGACATCTCATCTGACACACGATCTGAATAATATTATCACTCGGATTCTAAACAGTCTCGAACTCCTCAAGAAGAAAGTGGCAAACTATGATGAAGTCGAGCCGATTATCAACAGCATCGAAAGCAGTGCCTTTATGGCTACTGAAATAATGGAAGACATGCAAGCCGATTCTAAGGGTAAGCCACATCACAAAAAGAAAATCGACGTCAATAAATTAATCGAAATTCTGGTTTCTACAGTTAGCCTTAGCCAAAGAAATAAAGTCAAATTCAATCTCAAACTTCAACCCGACCTGTACCCCCTCGAAGGGCGCTATTCCGATTTTTACAGAATTTTTCTGAATCTCATCGTAAATGCAATAGAGGCAATTAATAACCGGGGAACCATTACAATAACAACTTCCAATATCAATATAACCGATCGTTCTGGTTCATCGGATTTATTCAACACTCAGCCTTACATACAAATAAAAATATCCGATAACGGCACGGGTATCGATCCAGAAATAATTCCTTTTATTTTCGACGAAAATTTTTCGACCAAGTCGAAAGTTAAAAATAGAGGCTTCGGACTGTCGATAGTAAAACAAATAGTCGATAGTTACGAAGGCGTAATCAAAGTCTGGAGCGAGAAAGGTAAGGGAAGTGAATTTTTACTTACATTCCCATCACTGGGGCATCCGAAAGAAAAAACTACCGAAAAAGCAAAACAGATCCTTTTAGTGGAAGACGAGGAAATTTTACTGGAATTGCTGACCGAATTACTCGAATCGTACGGGTATAAAATTACTGCTGTTTCAGACGGTAAAGGAATGTTTAAAAAGTACGACCCGGCCAATCCTCCCGACCTTTTGATTATTGACCAGAAACTGCCCGATATCGAAGGGATCGAATGCATAAAAAAATTAAGAACTATGAACAAAACAATTCCAATCATACTTGCTTCAGGTTCTCAAACCGATTACAGCTTAGAACCAGGAATAAACGAGATTGTCAGCAAAATAATTCATAAACCCTATAACTTCGATGAAATCCTTTCGATGGTAAAGGAATTAATTGGTTAGTTTTTGCTCTCGTCTGATTTTAAATCGATTATATTCAGATCGTTTACATATGGTGTAATTACGGGTTTTTTAATTGAGCCGAGTTTTTCAAGTACTGCAACTATATCGCGTGCAGCATTTTCAATAAATTCGATTCTTTTAAGAATAGCCTCCTTAGAAAAATTTTCTTTCGACAATTCACGCCTAATTGCAGCAGTGGAGAGATTTATCAAAGTCAGAGGCTGTTTGATTTCATGATTCGCCGTTACGACTGTAGCAGCATACGTTTTGATTTTTTCTATTTCAATCAGGAACTTATTTGTTTCGCTGAAGCGAAGAGCTGATTTAATTCGTGCCACAAGTTCGGTACGATTAAACGGTTTTTTAATATAATCGAACGCCCCAGCCTGCAAGCCTTCTTTCAGATTCTCAGCTTCTGTAAGCGCTGTCAAAAGTATTATCGGAATTTGTTTGGTCTCTTCGGTATTGGTTAAAGTTTTGCATACGTCGTAACCGGACATACCAGGCATCATAATATCAAGAAGTATCAAATCGGGTTTTTCTTCGATCGCTTTTTTAATGCCCATCTTTCCATCATATGCTTTGATCACTTCAAAGCCTTCCTGTTCGAGCCTGTCCTGAAGTAAGAATACATTATCTGGATAATCGTCAATAACCAAGATCTTTTTCATTTATACGCTCTTGCCTTGAAGAATGTTTTTTATTTTAGCCGCAAGCAGAGAGAATTCGACAGGTTTTGTAACCAGATCGTCAAAACCGTTTTTTTCGATAACCTCTTTGTTTTCGAGCATTGCATAAGCCGTTAGAGCAATTACAGGTATTGAGGCAGTTCTGTTTTCTGTTCTAATTTTTTTAATAGTTTCAAAACCGTCCATCATCGGCATCATTATATCAAGAAAAATTAAATCAGGCTCAACATGATTCAACGTCAGAAGGCATTCCATTCCATTGTGAGCAAAGATGGCATTGCAGCCCAGCTGCTTGACAAATTCCCCGATTGTAAAAAGTGTGTCCTGATCATCGTCAACTATCAAGACAGTCGGCTTGTTTTTTTTGACCACAGTTTCTTCTGCCGGTTTTGGGGTTTCGTCGGTTTCGATTAATTTTTCTTTGAGAAACTCATTATCAATTTTTATTCTATCACGGATTACTTTGAGTATATCGAGAGGATGATTTTTTTCCCGTAGCGCAATTGAGTTCATTACACGCGTCAACTCTTCGGCATTCATACTATCATATCTTTCGGGGAGTATTAATATAATCATTGTATTTCGCGTAAAGACGTTATGCCGTATCATTGCAGTAAACAAAATTGCATCGGCAACAAACGACTCAACATCGATAAGAAAAATTTGTGTCGAGTTAAAGTCAATAGCGCTCATTGCCGCTTCGAGACCCGACCTGTATTCAAAATTTGACAAACTTTCACTTTTCAGTGAATCATAAATTTCTTTCTTTTTATCCACCCAGAAAATTGTTTCGGCTTTATTGCCGAGATAGCTTTCCACATCGTTTATCAACTTTTCCAGCCTTTGCCGCGACACCGGTTTTACAACAAAATCGTATATGTTGGGTATCCAGCCAACTTTTTGATCTTCCAGAACGGTAAGTATTATTACAGGAGTATTCGCGTACATTCCCGTCTTCAGTTTATAGAGCGTTTCCCATTCTCTTCCACGATCGTCAATATTTCCGATAATAAATACGTCGGGTTTTTGTTTTGTCTTTGGATCAGACAGATTTTCTGTTTTTAACTCCATCACTTCGTAATTATACGAGGCAAGATAATCGGCAATTAATTTGTATGTATTTTGATTCGATGTAATTATAACTGCACATTTTTTCAGGTCGGAATCTTTTGTTTGGAAAGTCTCGACTTCAGAATCGAAAGTTTCGATAATTATATTATTCAGGAGGAAAGAAAACCGCGAACCTTCTCCGGCTTTCGACTCAAGTTCAATTTTCGAGCCCATCAATTCCAGGAAATGTTTTGCTATCGATAGTCCGAGACCAGCTCCGCCGTATTTACGCGAAGTGTTCGTCTCGATTCTTCCGAATTCTTCAAATATCTTTTCTTTATTTTCTTCAGTAATGCCCACGCCTGTATCTTCAACTGCAAATGCGAGTGAAGTCTCGTCCATCTGTTCTACTTTCAATCTTACATATCCTTCTTCGGTAAATTTAAATGCGTTGAACAGTAAATTAGAAAGAATCTGTTCAAGTTTAGAACGATCAGCCTCGACCATGAAATCGATATTTTTCGGCAGCTCGAGAATAAATTTCAACTTTTTTTCTGCCGCCATCTGTTCGACGTCCTGGATAATATCTTCGATCAAATCGGAAAGTAAGAATCTTTCTTTGTTCAGTTCGAGTTTACCAGCATCCACTTTAGAAAAGTCGAGAATATTATTAATCAGTCGTAAAAGTTTTTTCCCGTTTCTTAAAATAACTTTTAACTTTCTGCTGCTTTTTTCGGAATTAATTTCTTTTAGCATTAATTCTGTCAAACCGAGTATCGAGATCAGAGGCGTTCTCAATTCGTGCGACATATTAGCAAGAAAGCGTGATTTTATATTGTAAAGCTCCACAGCTTTTTTTCTTTCTTCTTCGAGTTCTTCTGCTTTTGCCTTTAATTCCAGATGGAGCTGTTTGAGTTCTTTATTTTGCAATTGGTATTCTTCGTTCAAGCGCCTTAATTCGCCAACCAGATTTTCGAGTTGTTGAAGCGACCGAGCATTGACAAGACCTACAGCCAGTTGCTCCTGAATATTATTCAAATAAAGCTTGATATCGCTGGCAGGTAATTTTTCCGACGCCAGTTCCAGTACGGCTACTGTTTTATTATTATAAATTATTGGGTATAAGAGCAGATAACGAATTTTAATACTACTAAGTCCCGTTCTGATTACAGGGTGATTTTCTTCAAAAGTCAGTTCAATTATTTCCTTTTTATCGATAGTTTGTTTAAGATAGGCCTCCGGCTTTTCTATCGAGTTGCCCTCGATGCCGTAAGAGGCACCGGTTATTAATTTATTTTTATCTATTACGTAAATTATTCCGAAACTAATTTGAGTCGTTTTAATAATCTTGTTTAGTGCGGCGTCGCATATTTCATCGAGTGAAGGATTTTTATTGATCAGTTTAATAAATTCTGTGTATTCTCTTTCGGTCTTTTCTTTTTCGTTAATAACGTCGAGCATCTTATTAAATGCTTGGCCGAGTTTGCCAATTTCGTCTTTTGTAATAATTCGCGCTCGGTGATTTAAATCTCCTCTGGCAGTAATTTCAGCAGCTTCATCGAGTATCGAAATCTGTTTTCTGAATTTATAGGTAAAAATCAATACTATTATAAATGTGAAGGCTCCCCCAGAGACGATAACAAGAATAACAACATTCTTGAGAGTATTTCTGAAATTTACACCTTCTTCGAATGTGTCGAAGGTAAGAAACGAGAATTTTCCCGAAGGAATTACAATTTGTGTGGGTGTATAAATCGATGCGCTGAAATCTATTTCGTCTGATTCTATGCTGAAAATATCATAGTTGTTCTTGTATTTAAGGTTGTCAATTGCTTGCTCAAGATAGTTCACTATACTTTCATTCTTCAAAGGATTTGATACTTCCATTACTTTATTATTGACCACAAATGCAATTTCCGAACGAATCTTTTCGCTTATTTTCGTCAGGAAATCCGAGTCGATTATCATACCATAATAATAAAAATTATCTTGAGAATTCAGATAGCCGAGGACTATTCTTGGATTGTTATTAATGAATTCTTTGAAGTCCAGTCTACTCAGATCGAGCTTGTACTTTTTTTTTGATTTAAACGACTGCAGATCTATAATTGAATTATCTTTTAAAGTAAATAAAAAATCGATTCCAAGTGAATCAATGTCAACTGAATTACTATTATTAATAATTCTTTTTATGTCGTATTCATTTTGCTGTAAATAATTTTCGAAGAGGAAAATGAAGTCGTTGGTTGAATTAAGTATCAATTGCGATTTAAAGCGTGTAAAAAGCCTCTCAGTTAAAGAATAGTAGATAGTTGACGAGGCACCAATTGTAATGAGTACAATTACAAGCGATATTAATATCAGCTTGGCATTTAGTTTCATCTTTTCCCGACATAGTTATTATAGAGCCATATTATTTATCTTCGTATTCTTTTTCTCTTTGGGATTCCTGCATATATTGTTTTATTTCGTCGGTATTCTTTTTCAATTGTTCTTTCAAAACGCCTTTGCTCTTCTTGTCGGAAATTCTGTCTTTAAGCGACGGCAGTATATCGGCTTTAATAAGCATAATAATTTCTTTTGTTGTTAAACTTTTCTGCTCGTAACCGAATATATATCTCAATCCCAGAACCCACCAGGGGAGATCTTTCAGGATTGGGACGCCGCGTCTGTCCGAAGTCTCTTCGTTAACGTAGAGTCCTCCGATAGCAGTTTCTTCACCGTCGAGCAGAAGCACACTTGTTTCTGCAGTTGTCTTACGAATTTCGGTTGTAATCGTTCCTGGATTAGCCGAGCTTCTTTCAACTTTCAGCTTTAGGTAAACATAATCTATTCCGTCTTCTGTATAGATATAAGGAGTAACTTCGATAATTGTTCCGGTTGAGTAGAATCGGTCAATAATATTCCCTGCAAAATCGCGTTCTTTAATTGAAATATCCGAGCCAACCTGCGTCCTGCCTTTAACTCCGTTTACAGTGCTAACAGTAGGACGTGAAATTATTTTCCCGAGATTTTCTGTTTCGAAAAATCTAAACAAAGCCGTTGCGTCTCCTTCAAATTCACCCATTGTAAACTGTGATTTAGTTTCGATACCGAATTCGGGCGGTTGCTGCTGCACTTGAGTTGTTGTGGTTGAAGATTGCTCCTGTTGTTCCTGTAATGTTACCAATTTACCACCAATTGATAAGCCGCTTCTCGACAGAAGGAATTCCCAGTTGATTCCTCGTTCTCTCATATCGGCTACATTTGCCTCGAAAAGAAGTGCAGAAATTTTAACTTCCCTTTCGTCGACGGGGGCATAAATTTCTTTTGAAAGTTCAGCTTTAGCGTCGTCTTTTTTCTTGACAATTATTGTCGATTCGGTCTCCTCAAACATTAAATTATTGTACTGAACTATGATTAACAATGCTTTTTTGTACTGAATATTTTTCAGTTCTATTCCGATTGGTTGATTGATTTCTACAGTTGATACGATTTTTTTACCAGTAATTTTCTGGCTGACTGCGCTCAGCACTTCAATTGCCTGATTAAATGTAATATTCTCCGAAAGTGTAACAAGTTCTTCAGGGTTGACATAACCTTTTAATTTCTCCTGCAAATCTATTTGTGCATGCAGCAACGCTGAAATCAACATGACCGATATAAAAATTAACCTTTTCATTTTATTTACTCTTTTTATTTTCTTTTTCGAGTTTTAGAGTAACCGTTTCGACAATGCCGCCTTTATTGAGGATAAAGTTGACCTGATTGTTATCGTAGTCGATCTTTGTAAGATAACCGAGATAAACTTTGTCACCTTCCCATAATAGATAAGTATTTCCGCTTGCATCTGAAAGGAACGCCCCATCGGGAATTAATGCCAGCAGCGAAGCCGATTGTACATCCAGCAGTCCATCTACATTCGGTGGAATTTCATTGCGTATCAAAGGATAAAATATATCATATACTGGATTTGGTGTTAAACTATTTTCAGCATAATCTTTAACATAAAAGCGATCGTCATTCGAAAAATAGACATTCACTGTAAATTTATACGAAACGAGATAATGCGGAATCCCATCCTTATCCACCTGGACATTGTTTGCCATGTTGAGATCACTAATTTTCTTTAACATCTTGCTCTCTTCGATTGCATAAATCAATCGATTTAAATCATTGAAGGTGGCAACTCCACTTAATTTATATACATAATAATTGAGTTGACTTCCAGTCTCAGTTCTGTCATATTCGATATTAACGTATGAATAAGGCGAAAATGTGAATGATATTTTATTAACAAAATCATAGAAATCCGACTGCGACAGATTGAACGGAACATTATATTTTCTATTCGATAAAATTGAATCGAGTTTTGCAACTTTATCTTTCAAGAGGACCAGTTGTTGTTCAAGTGTTTCAGTATCGAGCTGAAAGAGTGTCAGATCTTTAATTTTTTTCTGTCTATCCTCAATTTTCCCTTTTAGATAAACATAGTTAAACAATGAGCCAACAGCTACAACACCTATGAAAATTGCAAGAATTATAACCGTATTTTTTACTTTGAGGCTCATTGAATTGAACTCTTCTTTTCATTGAGTTTAAGATTAATTATGAATGAGAAAGCCGACTTTTCCCGGATTGTTTCCGAATTAATATTTTTTATAACTGCAGTCGGATAGTTTTGTGCAAATTCTGTAAGTACACTTCTTGAAAGAGAAAAGCCATAAATGATTATATCGCCTTGATTAGGATTTTCGAATTTCGATATCCAGAAATTTCTTCTCCGTTCCATAAAATCCGAAATTGCTAAAAGATTTTCGTTCCAGATGCCGGCATTTACTGTAGCAGAATCGAGTATCGACTGGGTTGCGTCAAAATTGTTGATTCGATTTTGAAGAGGAGTAATTTGTTCGATCAATGCTTGATTTTGCATCTGTTTCTGGTTTAGTCGAGCAATTTCTAAATCGAATTCATTAATTTTTTGCAGATTAGATAGACTTTCAAATGTAAAGAAAAAAGTAGCGGCAAATAGCAATGGCATTACAGCATAACTGTGCCACCCAAACTGAAGAAACTTTTGATTTTCCTGAATATAACGCGGCAGTATATTAATTCCGACGTGCTTTTTCTCAAGTTCGTCAAAATATTCGACGGCTGCAGAAATTGGGATGGAGTAGAGTGCCAGCTCTTTCTGAACCTCTTCACTTAACTCGGAAATATCGATATCCTCAAATTTCATTTCACTTACATTTGCTTCTGGAAATGTACCATAAAAAGAGAGAATAAGATTTTCGGAACGGTCTTCTCCGCACAAAATAATATTGTCGAGTTTTGTTATACCACCATTTTCCATTTCGAGCAAAATTTTTGAAAAGTAAACATCGTATGTATGCAAATTTGTGAGGCCTACGTCGAGAGTTGCTCCGATGTGCTTTAATTTATTTCCTTCGAGGAAAATCAATTTACTGGTTTCCCTTCCAATATAAATTATCAGCGTATTGTCCTCAGGGAAAAAGTTTCCGTTTTTTGCCACATAATATGCCAGCGATAATTCAGCCGGCTTAATTGCTGGAATTTTTAAATAACGCCTCTTATTAAAGTTTGCCAGGCGATTAATAAGATTAACGGCCGGAATCTCTCCTTCGAGAAATACGCTAAGTAAAGTCTTCTCGTCAAATTCTGTGTAACCAAGCATGTCAGGGCTTACTTTTACGCCTTTCGAATTCTCTATATCGGAAATAATTGCCTGTAATAACTTCTTCTTATTAGTATCAGCGGGAAGTTCAGAGAAGTGATAATTAGCCGTCGGTTCGCTCACTACAGGCATAAACTGAACCTGTGAAAGCTTGATGCCCGAGAGTATTGAATTTAGTTGCGACATATCCGAAACGTCGCTGCCTTCGCTTTCAGAATCAGCTATGTTTGCCAATTCATCGAATGAAAGGTCCTTATCTGCAGCGGGAGTTTCCAGATCGAGCATATAATTGCCTGTGCCAGCTCTGCCCGGCGCCGATACAGAAAGAGACATTACGCGCAATACTTTGACAGATTCTTTCTCTTTTTCGAGCAATGCGACTTTTGCATTACTACTTTCCGTATAAACACTCAGTAGATATTTCATATTATCACGCTTTTAGTAACTGCATAATTCGAGTTTTATTATTAGCGTATGCAATTGCATTTTCCTTCGAAATCTTCCTTTCGGTATAAAGTCTCAACAAATCCTGTTCCAGAGTAATCATTCCCTGCTGAGTACCCTGATTAATCATCATATATATTTCGCTTGTATTATTGTTCTTTATTGCGGCTTTAACGCTGGGCGTAACAATCAGTACTTCTTTGGCAAGGACACGTTTACCATCGAGACTTGGAACAAGTTTTTGAGATACGACAGAAATCAATACATCGGCGAGACGATTTCTAACACGTTCCTGTTCAGATGGATGAACTTCGGCAATTATACGATCAATCGACTCAACCGCTGAAGATGTATGTAGAGTCGAGAAAACTTTATGGCCGGTATCGGTTACTTCGAGGGCAGCCATAATTGTTTCAGGGTCTCTCATTTCGCCAATTACAATTATATCGGGATCCTGACGCAAAGCCTGAATTACGCCATCCTTAAATGAGAGGACATCTCTTCCTACTTCGCGATGTTTTATAATAGATTTTTTTGACGTATGAACATATTCAACAGGCGATGCAATGATAACGATATGACATGGGTCGAACTGATTATGATAATCGATAATAGCGTCGAGAGTGGTAGATTTACCCGAACCAGTAATACCTGTAACGAGCGAAAGTCCGAATTTGATATAATTATGGCTCATTGCTCTAATGGCAAGAGGATGAAATTCGAGTGAATTCAGAGGTCTAACTTTAGCCTGTATTGCTCTCATATTAAGAGCAAGCGTATCGAGGTCGAAATATGCATCGGCACGAAATCGTACGTTTCCATTTTCTTTTTCATAAAAGAATGTATAACTAAAATCGAGATTACGTTCTGTAAGTAGAATCTGACGTTGATTTGGATTTAATAGCGACATAATCAGTATTCCTGCTTCGTCAGGAGTCAATTGCGGTAAATCCTGCACACGTTCTTTATTGCCATAAATTCGAAACCAGACGTATCCTTGAGTTCCAAATCCGCCAATCTCAACGTCCGATGCCTCTCGCTCCAGCATCAGCGTAAGGATATGATTGGCAAATTTTAACAGCAGGAGTTTTTGTTCATCGTTCAATTTATCGATATGCTCGGCGATAAAGCGCACTCTTTCTGGACCGAAATAAATTTCAGGTATCTTTGAAACGAATGCAGACAATAATTGTTTAGCTTGTTCTATCATAATTACACAAAATAAGTAAATAATTTATTTTAATCTTCCATTGTAGCGCCAATAACTTCCTGTATAGATGTAAGTCCCAATTTTACTTTTTCGAATCCCGACTCGCGCAAACTTTTAGTACCATCTTTCCGTGCCTGATTTCTGATGGCTTCTTCATCTACTTCGTCTCCTGAGGATACAATAATTTTTCTAATTTCTTTTGTAAAATAGAGCGCCTCGTGAATAGCAAGCCGACCTTTGTAGCCGGTATGATTGCACTTTTCGCAACCCACAGCGTCGTAGATCTCGCAATCCTTCCATTCATCTAAGTCCAGACCTAAAGATTTAATATGCTCTTCGACATTATCCACTTTCTTTTTACAGTTTTCGCACAATCTTCTAATCAATCGCTGAGCTACAATGATATTAATTGCATAAGCAATAAGAAAAGGCTCGATGCCCATCTTATAAAGACGTGCTACGGCGCTGGGAGCGTCGTTTGTATGAAGAGTTGAAAATGTAAGGTGACCGGTATTGGCAAGTTTAATTGCAGTTTCAGCCGTTTCCTTATCTCTCATTTCGCCCACAAGGACAATATCGGGATCGTGTCGCAGGATGGCTCTTATCGCCTGTTCAAAATTCATCTTGTGACCGATTTTCAATTGACGCGCTCCTTCAATTACGTATTCAACCGGATCTTCAACAGTCAGAACATTTTTTGTCGGGTCAATTACTTGATATAGTGCGGCTATTAGAGTGGTCGATTTACCACTTCCGGTCGGTCCTGTCAGAATAACCATTCCCTGCGGTTGTTTAATTGCTTTTTCGAATGCGGTGCGTGCATACCCCGTCAATCCGAGTTTGCTTAAATCGCGTATTACTTTTCGATCGTCGAGTATACGAATGACGATACTTTCGAATTTGTTTCTTAGTTCTGTGCCCACTGTTGGCAATACCGAAACACGAAAACGAATAATATGACCATCGATTTCCCTCTGAATAAAACCGTCCTGAGCTTTTTCGCGTTCGAAACGGTCGAGTCCTTTTGAACGATCTTTAACCACAGCCATAACAGCTTCGGGCATAGTATTTTCCTGTACATGCCATAGCTGCAGTTTACCGTCGATTCTGAAATGGATTTCAGTACGCGTTGCCGATCGGGGAATAATATGAATATCGCTTACTCCTTTTCGCACTCCTTCGACTAAAGCGGCTTCTACCAGATTAATCAACGCGCTTTTATTAATTTCCGCATCGAGTTCTTCTTCATCAATACTGGCTTCGTCCTGAACATGAAATTCTTCTTCGGCTTCCTGAACCATTCTCAAATATTCGTTTTCCGAAGTAATTACCAGATTAATTAGTTTATCGTAATCCTTTTTGCGGAGATAATTTATTTCATATTTCTTGGCATTGAGGGCATAAGCAATTTTTGGTAAATTTCTGTCGGTAGGGTCTACAGCAGCAAGTATCAGTTTATCTTTAATTTTATCGTCGTATTTGAAGGGAATAACTCGATGTTCAAGCAGAAGGCGTTTTAACTCGTCGCCCTGCTTGGTCATCATATTCTTAATTTCGTTAATCCGTTCTTCTGATAGTTCTTCCGGTTTTATGTTGAGTTCCTTGAAAGCGTAGAGTATTGACACTTCACGAAAGATTACGTCGTGTTCAAAACCAAACTCTTCGACCAGAATTTGTGCGAGATTTCGTTTTTTTTGTAGCTGGTCTGCTTCTTTAATTTTAAGAGCCTGCTCAAGAATATTTGCATCGATTATCCCTTTTTTAAGAAGTAGATAACCGATTTTATCAGCCATTTCGAGTTGTGAATCCAGCATAACCAAATACCTTCGTTAAAATTAATTTATCATCCCATCATAGGCGACTTAGGACTTATTGTTGCCGTTTCTGCCGAAATTAGAGTTAAAGCAATCATCACAATCATAATTATCATTGCTATTACTACCTGAATCAGTTCGATTACATTCTTAAGTCTGAACACAGTTTCGCTTTCGTAATAATTGGCAAGTTGCAGAGCAGTATTTTTAATTGTACCGGTTTCCTCGCCGGAATGGAAACGAGAAATGGCGGTGTCGGTAAAAACACCACTTGCCTGAAAGGCATCCGTAACGCCGATACCTTTTTTAATCATCAACGGAATAGCCACATTTTTAATTTGATTTTCAAAATACGAATTTCCGGTGGCTTCTGCAGCAATTCGTATCGGCTCGATGCTTTCTGCCGAGCCGCTGTAAAGAGTATAAAAGACGCGGCAAAAAACTTCAATCGATGTTTTATGTATCAAAGAACCGATCACAGGTATTTTGTACATCAATCTATCGACAATCAATTTTCCTTTTTTGCTTTTAGCAAACTGCCATAAAAAAATGGGCGGTAGAACAGACGCAAGAGTAACCCACAATACATTATCGATCAAAAATTCACTTAACTTAAGCGTTGCGGCTGTCAGTGGCGGCAAGTCAATCTTAAATTTCACAAAAAGTTTTGCCGTTTCAGGGAAGATATAACCGACATAAAACAAAACAGCCAGAAAGAGAACAAATAAAGTAACAAGAGGAGTAATGAGGGCGCTTCTTAAATTCTTTCGAAATTCTTGTTGACGTTCCAAAAACTTTGCAGTGGCTTTATAAATTTCTGCCATATTGCCACTTTTGGAAGCCAGTCCGAGCATATAAGCCGTAAATTTACCGAATATCGATTGATATCTGAGAAACGTAGTCTGGCTATCGGCACCTTTTTTCAGTTCGTTGTTAATTTGTTTTAGTGTTTCCCTGAGTGTTTTGTTTTCAATGTCGTTTATTAGCAAAGTCAGGATTTCACTGTATGGTAATTTTTGGTCCAGTAATTCTGCAGAAATTTTAACAAAGGAAACGATATCCTGCTGTGGCGGTTTGAGATTGAATTCTAATAATTTTTTGTTTACCGAAATTACTTCGTAGCCCAATTTCTGAAGAGCGTTAACCACTTCATCTTTTGAGAAGGCTCTTTGCTCACCTGTAATTGGCTTTTCGTTTCCGCGTCTTATCTTGTAGATATAAGTACTTTTTTTCTGGATGGAGCTGATTTTAAGATTGTGTTTGCCGGCTAATTTATGGATTTTCCTTTTTGCCTCGCTGTAGGAGGGTTCGTTTAGTATGCCAGAAATTGCTTGGCCATTCGGTTTAATTGCACTGAATCTTACCTCAATCATCAGAAATTTTCCACACTTATCATATTAAGAAAGCTGGTAAAACAGTAAATTGTTTTACCAGCATTTTAAAACTAAAATTATAAAAATTAGTTGTTAATAGTTGTTGATGTAATATCACTTGGACCGACAACCATAGTAACCTTAACGGGTGTAGTACCATTGTTACCGGTTTCATTGCCTGTTCCAACTAAAGTAACAGATTGTGCTGATACTGTTGCTGTATAGACGCCATTACCTGTAGTATCAAGTTGAGCGGGAACCGTCCAGCCGGTAAAAGTATTACCCCCACCTCCCAAGGCAGTGGGTTTACGATAGTATTGCTGAGCAAGCGAAGCTAGATTAGTCAAATCTGCAATAACTGCATCTCTGTTTGCCTGCGTGCTGCTTGCGGTAAATACATTAATACCTACAACTACGGCTATACCGACAATAATAACACCGAGTACAATAAGTAATAATTGTTGTTGACCCATAACTTACTCCTTTTGTTTTGTTATTGTTATGTTGAATGTTGATTAAGGATAATACTTCAGAAAAATTTATTGAACATATTAATTAATAATAATTGTTCTGAATGAAGTAGCGCCTATTGAAATTCTCACTTTTATGGAGTCATTAGCTGTAACCACCTCATTTCCCGTACCAATAATCACAACACTATCCTGTCCAACAGTTTCAATTCTGTAGTTTCCATTTGCAGTTACTCTAAGAGAAGGAGGTATCGTCCAGCCAACAAATGAACCTGCACCGCCTCCAAGTGCTCTGGGTTTAAGGTAATATTGCTGAGCCATCGATGCAAGATTTACCAGTTCATTCGTAACGTTGTTTCTTTTGGCTTCAATTGCATTAGCTCTAAAAAGATTTAGACCCATAAAAATTGCTATACCCACTATAATGATTCCAAGTACAATTAAAAGTAATTGTTGTTGTCCCACTCAACTTTCCCGATATTTTTTAGTTATTATCGGTAGCGTTTAATTATTGTTTAGCAAATACCGCACCAAAGCCAAATCGGTAATAATTTCCGATAATGCTCTATGGAATATAAGAAAGGGCGCAAATAAAGCAAAGTTTTTTTTGCGTTTGAGAAGATTTATGATTTTGTGCTGTAAAAATTACATGTAGAATTTTGTTATTTTTTAACAAGATTCAAATTGTAGTTTGAATTTAGAGTTTGATTCGCTCACTTCGTTCGCTCGCAAAGACATGTGTGAGTCATTCCAAAGACAATAATAAGCCAGTTATTAAAAGTCCAGCCGAAGGTGGGACTAAGCAATCTCTTTAGTTTTAAATAAGCCATCTATCTCACGTAGCGGTTGCTGAGTAGCAAAGCGTATCGAAGCAACCGTCAGCGCTCGTCTCGATACGAACTTCGTTCTACTCGACGAGCGATTACCTCCCGGTCGTTGAGCTTGTCGAAACGACCGCTAATGCTCGTTTCGATACACACTTTGTGCTACTTGACGAGCGATGAAATCCGCGGTCGTAATGAAATGTATCGAAATGACAGCTTTTTAGATAAAGTAAACTTTTAGGATTCTTTGGAGTTTGCTTCGCTCACTTTGTTTGCTCGCAAAGACAATTCAGTAAGTGTCATTACGAGGAATCCCCCCGTCTATGGCGTGGGGATGACAAAGTAATCTAAGAAAGCATTTGTTTGAGGCTGCTTCGTCATTTGCCTTTGGCTTATTCTTTCGCAAAGGTGTGGGACATCTGTGTAGGAAGGTTATTATGCTCGTTGTACTAAATCACGAAGACAATCCTACAACTGTCATTGCAAACCCTCACCCATCTAAGGCACGGGAGGGTGAAGCAATCTTCTGCCGGTTTTTACAAGAGTTTGCTTCGCTCGTTTCACTCGCTCGCAAAGACATGTGTGAGTCATTCCAAAGACAATAATAAGCCAGTTATTAAGAGTCCAGCCGAAGGTGGGACGAAGCAATCTCTTGTAGTTTTAAAATAAGCCATCTATTTCACGTAGCGGTTGCTGAGTAGCAAAGCGTATCGAAGCAACCGTCAGCGCTCGTCTCGATACGAACTTCGTTCTACTCGACGAGCATAGAAATCCGCGGTTGCTGAGTAGCGAAGCGTATCGAAGCAACCGCCCTAAGCTCGTCTCGATACGAACTTTGTTCTACTCGACGAGCATAGAAATCCGCGGTTGCTGAGTAGCGAAGCGTATCGAAGCAACCGTCAGCGCTCGTCTCGATACGAACTTCGTTCTACTCGACGAGCATAGAAATCCGCGGTTGCTGAGCCTGTCGAAGTAACCGCCCCAGGCTCGTTTCGATACATACTTCGTGCTACTCGACAAGCGATTACCTCCCGGTCGTTGAGCTTGTCGAAACGACCGCTAATGCTCGTCTCGGTACACACTTTGTGCTACTTGACGAGCGATGAAATCCGCAATCGTTGAGTAATGAAATGTATCGAAATGACAGCTTTTTAGATAAAGTAAATTTTTAGGATTCTTTGGAGTTTGCTTCGCTCACTTTGTTTGCTCGCAAAGACAATTCAGTAAGTGTCATTACGAGGAATCCCCCCTCCTATGGCGGGGGGATGACGAAGTAATCTAAGAAAGCATTTGTTTGAGCTTGCTTCGTCATTCGTCTTCGGCTCGTTCCTCGCAAAGATGAGTGTTATACGTTCACTCGCAGGGACAGGACTTCTTCAGTGCTTACTACGTTCACTTCCTAATACGAATATGAAGCTCGGTCAATTGAGCGTCGTCTACATAAGAAGGTGCGTCGTCCATAAGTGAAATTCCACTGGAAGTTTTGGGAAAAGCAATCACATCTCGAATAGACGATTTTCCTGCAAAGAGCATAACGAGTCGATCGAAACCGAAAGCAATACCACCATGTGGTGGCGCCCCGTATTTGAAAGCATTCATTAAAAAGCCAAATTTTTCTTTTGCTTCTTCTTCACTAATGCCGAGCACTTTGAACATCTTTGCCTGTAAATCGGAATTGTGAATACGAATACTACCACCTGCAATTTCGTTACCGTCGAGCACAAGGTCGTATGCGCGTGCTTTAACTCTGGAAGGATCGGTATCCATCAACGGTATATCTTCGATTCTTGGAGATGTAAAAGGATGATGCATAGCATAATAGCGCTTGGTTTCGTCGTCCCATTCAAATAATGGGAAATCAGTAACCCATAACAACACATGTTTATCGTTGTTTTCGAGCAGATTCATTCTTTTTGCCATTTCGAGTCGGAGAGTACCCATGATAGAAAGTGTCTTTAAGCGAGGACCGGTCAAAAGCAAAAGGAGGTCTCCCGGTCGGGCGTCCATTGTTTTTATCAAATTTAATTTTTCTTCCTCGCTTAAGAATTTAGCAATTGGAGCTTCGAGTTGATTCTCTCTAACGCGCATCCAGATTAACCCGCCGGCGCCTAATTTTTTGGCATAATCGGTCAATGTGTCGAGTTGATTTCTTGTATATTCACCGCACCCTTCGGCTTTCAATCCAGTAATAATTCCGTTTTTCTCGATCGATTCCTTGAATACTCGAAACTCGGAATTTTTGAACACTCCATTTAATGTTACCATTTCAAGTCCGAACCGCAAATCGGGCTTGTCGCTGCCGTACTTCTCCATTGCTTCGTCGAATGTCAATCTTTGAACTGGAACTTTTAATTCAATTCCCCAAATCTCTTTGAAAAATTCTTTCATCAATCCTTCGGCCATTTGGAGTACATCTTCCACGTCGACAAATGACATTTCGACGTCGATTTGTGTAAACTCATATTGTCTGTCGGCTCTCAAATCCTCATCACGGAAACATCGAACAATTTGAAAATAGCGGTCAAAACCCGCGACCATCAAAATTTGCTTATAAGTTTGGGGCGATTGCGGTAGAGCATAAAACTTCCCTTTATGGAGACGGCTGGGCACAAGAAAATCGCGCGCACCCTCGGGTGTCGATTTCATTAGAAATGGTGTTTCGATTTCAACAAAATTATTCGAATCGAAATATCTTCTGGTTATCTGATACATCTTATGACGAAGAAGGAGACTTTTTTGCATCGCTGGTCTGCGTAAGTCTAAGTATCGGTATTTCAATCTGATATCTTCGCTGACGTCAATATTGTCCTCAATCTGGAAAGGAGGAGTATCAGAAGTATTCAGAATTGTAATTTTGTCAACCATGACGTCGATCATTCCCGTTTCGAGCGCAGGATTTTCAGTTCCCTCGGGTCGTTTTCTTACCATTCCTTCGATAGAAATCACATATTCGCTTCTTAATTTTTTAGCTGTTTCATGAGCTTCGGCATTATACCCAGGTTCGAAGACCACCTGAGTTATTCCGTAGCGGTCGCGGAGTTCAATAAAAATAACGCCTCCCAAATCGCGCCGTGTTGCAACCCAGCCATTTAGTACGACTCTTTCTCCAATATTCGATTCTCTTAATTCTCCGCATGTTTTAGTACGTCTTTTAAATTCCATACCGCTATTTTGTCTCCTTAACTTCCTTAAAAATTACGGCAAAAATAACTAATTATTAATGCTATTACAAATAATTTGCACACTAATGCATAATTTTGAAGAAAATACGGTTCACAAAAATTATTATCTTTATATTTGAATTAAATCTTTTCGGTGTAAAAATGAAACATAAAATCGTAGGTAAACAGAAAAATTCAAAATTATGCTTCGTATGCGGGATGAAAAATGACCTTGGACTTAAAGCTCATTTTTATATTACAGAGAGCGGGGAATTAATTGCCTTGTTTAAGCCATGCGAAGAACACCAGAGTTATCCGGGAAGACTTCATGGCGGCGTTGCCACTGCTATTTTAGACGAGACCATTGGTAGAGCAATTTTGAATAAATACGACACCGAAGTTTGGGGCGTTACAATTGAATTGAATGTTAAATTCAAAAAACCAATTCCGCTAAATGAAGAATTAAAAGTAGTAGGTCGAATTACAAATGAGAATAACAGAATTTTTGAGGGCACCGGTGAAATTTATCTACAAAATGGAGATGTAGCTGTCACAGCTTATGGCAAATATTTCAAAGTGCCTCTCGATAGAATTGCAGATTTCGACCCCGTAGAAAACGAATGGAAAATCATCAATAAAGATGATGATCCTGACGAGATTGAAATTTGAGATTCATAAAAGAATTATTTAACACTTTTCAATCGCGGGAAACGATAAATAATTAATAAATAAATCAATAAAAGAATTATACCGTTTAATAACACCGCAGATGGTATTCCCACCAGTTCAGCTTCGCTTCCAATTAAAAGCGAACCAAGAGGAGCAAATGCAAGAAACGAAAAAGTATAAAGACTCATAATGCGTCCCCTGAACTTTTCGTCGACGAGCGTTTGAATGAGGCCATTGCACAAATTGTAAATAACAATCATAAGTCCACCTAAAAGGACAAGTAAAAGAATTGTAAGTAATAAAGACCGATTGAATGAAAACAAAATTATTACAAGAGGAACTGCCAGGATCGCATACGAAAGCAATCTTCCTCTGACAACATATTTATTAATAGTTGCAATTATAAGAGAAAAGATAACTGCTCCAACGCCACGTGCCGACTGCATAAAGCCGTTTGTAGTAGCATCTCCGTTTAGAATCTTTACTGCCCAGGCAGGGAAAATAGTTACAAGTGAAATTCCAAATAAACTTACAGCAGAAACTATTAAAACAAATGCCATAATTGTTTTCTGAGTAAACAAATATTTAAAACCCTCTTTAATATCTTTGAGTACAGAATTAGTTCTGATTGTTTTCTTAATCGACACAATATTCATTCTTAAAAGGCCAATCAGTACGGCCATAAATGATATTGTATTAATAATAAAGCATGCCGCAGGTCCAAGCAACGCATAAATAATTCCTCCCAGTGCAGGACCAATTGAAGTAGCCGTGTTAAACATAGTTGAATTCAGAGCAATTGCATTAACCATATCTTCTCGTGGTACCATATCGTTAACAAAGGCATGACGTGCAGGAGCGTCAAACGTGTTCATCATTCCCATTCCTGCAGCTATTAGTAAAATGTGCCAGCTTTCTATAATTCCAGTAATTGTCAGAAGAGAAAGGATCAACGACAAAACCATCATACCCAGTTGAGTATAAATAAGGATTTTTCTCCTATCGAACCTGTCGGCAATTACGCCGGCATAAAATGTTAAGATCCACGCAGGAATTCCTCCTGCGAAACCGACATATCCAAGAAATGCAGGCGACTTTGTCAGCTCGTAAACAAAAAATGCAAGCGCGGTAGATTGCATCCATGAACCAAACAATGAAATCATTTGCCCCCAGAACCAGATTCTATAATTCCTGTATCCAAGAGCAGCAAATGTATTTTTCAGTCGGAAATTTTTTCTAATTGCCGGCAGGATTCTTTTAGTACTTCCATCTTCCGGTGGTATGATCGGGTATTCCAATTTACTTTTCGACATTGTCAATATCTAAAAAAGAAAATGTAAAAATAGTAAATTGTAATGATTGATGGTAAGGATGAAAAATTATTGATGAGTGTCTCGGTTATATTTTTTAGTCGTGGAAACTATCGTTTCAAAGTTAGGGAGTTTTTTTGTTCAGCGTATATTGCATAAATGCTTTATTTATTAAATAACGAATTGGTTACAAAGAATGATTGATTCCCAATAATAAAACACGAAGCAAATCTCCTCGCGATGAAACTTTGTACCTTGCCTCTGCGAGCTAACTGATTGAGCAAAGCAAACTCTTGTAAAAACCGGTAGGAGATTGCTTCGCCCCGCCTTCGGCAGGGACTCGCAATGATAAATTGCGTTAGAATGTCACTACTTACAAAACAATTTCATGTCTTTGTAAACGAATGTATTACACACTTCATTGCGAGCAAACGAAGTGAGCGAAGCAAATTGACTTAAAAAACTTAAAGGTCTTTTAAGTCTGGACTCAAAGAGAAATTGCTAATTAAGTGTCAGCAACTCATAATAGTTCTAAACGGAAACAAAATCATTTTAATAGACGTGCGACGTCTTTTGCAAAATAAGTGAGTATCATATCGGCGCCTGCACGTTTTATAGCAATCAACGATTCGAGCATAACTCTTTCTTCGTCGAGCCATCCGTTTTTAGATGCTGCCTTTATCATTGAATATTCGCCGCTGACCTGGTAAGCTGCCGTAGGCATACCAAATTTTTCTTTTACACGCCAGATGATATCGAGATACGCTCCAGCAGGTTTTACCATAATAATATCGGCACCTTCTTCGATATCGGTTTCGGCTTCTCTTAAAGCTTCGAGAGCATTTGCCACATCCATTTGATGCGACCTTCTATCGCCAAAAGCTGGAGCTGATTCGGCAGCATCTCTAAAAGGCCCATAGAATCCCGAAGCATATTTTACGGCGTAACTCATTATTGGAATTTCCACGAATCCGTTATCGTCGAGTATTTTTCTAATAGCGGCCACTCTTCCATCCATCATATCCGAAGGCGCAACCATGTCGGCACCAGCTTGAACGTGAGTAAGAGCCTCTTTAGCAAGTACCTCAACAGTTTCATCATTGAGAATTTTTTCTCCGTTAAGCAATCCACAGTGGCCGTGTGAAGTATATTCACACAAACATACATCTGTAATGACAAGAAGATTTTTAACTTCTTTTTTAATTGCTCTAACTGCTCGTTGAATTATACCGTTGGGATTGTAAGCCTCCGATCCTTTTTCATCTTTGTGCTCGGGAATACCAAATAAAATTACAGCAGGCACGCCCAGTTGTTCCAGTTCTTTGCATTCTTCAACAAGTATATCGATTGACATTTGATACACACCTGGCATTGAACCAATTTCTTTTTTAACCTTTTCGCCAGGCACTACAAACAAAGGATAAATCAAATCTTCTTTACTTATTTTGGTCTCGCGTACTAAATCCCTCACAATAGGATTGTATCTTAATCGTCTTAAACGTTTGATTGGGTAGGTAGCCATAACTTCTCCTTTTTGAATACAGCGTTAAAATATTCTAATTTTTTAACATAATTTAATATATGATTATAAATTAACAAATATCTGCAAAAATTTATGTTAAAGAATATTAGACTAGCAATGAGAGCATAAAATTTGCAGTCCTAATATTACAATTAATACACAAATTTTGATTTGAGATTCTGTGCCGCACGCTTCTTCCAAGATAAACACTGGTAATTATCTGCTAGAAGATTTATTGATATTCAAAATTAATTGTGAACCATCTGGCTATGTGTCTTCTTCTATCGAGTAATTGAATATTTTTTCAAAGTATTCTGATTAGATTTGTTAAATTAAATAATGTCTTATCAGGTCGACTATTAAATTTCATTACAAATTCATAATATGATACACCCGATTATTAATATTTAGAAATCGTTATTTACAATGGAAAAGAAAGAGATCGAAAAAAAGAATACATTAAGGGGAATTCCATTATTTGCTGAATTGAGCATAGAACAGCTCAGAAATATTTCTTCCATAAGCAAATTATATAAATTTTCAAAGCACCAAATTCTTTTCAATGAAGGCGACCACTACAATGGTTTTTATATATTATTAAAAGGAGTAGTAAAAGTATTTAAAATTGCATCTGATGGCAAAGAGACAGTCATACACATAGTAAAACCCTTGAATGTATTTGCAGATATACCATTATTTGAAGGTGGTAATTATCCAGTTAGTGCCGAAGCACTTGAAGAAAGTATCGCCATTTTAATCCCCAAAGATAAATTTCTCGAAATAATCAGAAGCGAACCTCAACTGGCTTTAAAAATGCTCGCTGGTTATGCTAAAAGGTTAAAATCGTTAGTTAATCAACTCGAAGATGTAACCTTAAAAGAAGTACCTAACCGACTGGCAAAATTTTTACTAAAGGAGTTGAAAACTTCAGGTACAGAAAATTATCCAGAACCATTTGTTAAACTCTCCGTTCCTAAAACTACGATAGCTTTGTATCTTGGCACAATTACAGAAACTCTATCAAGAACCTTCCGGAAGCTCCAGGCTGAAGGAATAATAAAAGTTAAGGGTAAAATTATTATTGTTACTGACTTAAAAAGATTGAAAGAACTTGCAAGATAAATTATCCGCTAATTGCTTCTTACAAATAAGCTATCATCTAAAAAAAACTGACTTAAGTCAAACTTATCATTCATTATAATTTTTATTCTTTACTTACAAGGATTCAAAAACATTGAAGGAGTAAAAAATGAAAATAAAAGAATTAGATATTCGACCTATTCCACCGAGAGAAAAACATCCAACTATATTTGCAACTTTTGATTCACTTAAAAGTGGCGAAGGGTTTCAATTAATAAACGACCACGACCCAATTCCATTATTCTACCAGTTTAATGCTGAAAGACCAAACCAGTTTAATTGGGAACCTATTGAAAAGTATCCTACAGTTTGGCGGGTTAACATATTTAAAAAATAATTATTCTCTTATCTCAGTAATGAGTATCGACTTGATGATAACCAAAGAGATGAAAATATCGGAAATACTTTCAAAATATCCTCAAACACTTGCTGTGTTTCTGAACATGAGTCCGCATTTTAAAAAATTGGAAAATAAGTTCTTGAGAAAGGCACTTGCAAGTAGAGTTACAATTGAACAGGCGGCTAAAATCGCGAATGTTGATTTAACAACTCTTTTATTTGAGTTAAATAAATCGATCAATAAATCATTTGAACCAATTGATTTGCAAACAGAGGAACTTCAATTAAAGGAAAAACCAAATAGTCAACCCGATTTCATTAAAAAACTTGATTCAATGCATATCAAGACTCTCGATGTTCGCCCAATAATTGATTCAGGTAAAGATCCCTTTAATGATATAATGGCTAAGATTAAAGAACTCAGTGAAGGAGAAATACTTCTGCTTATAAATTCTTTTGAACCAATCCCGCTCTATTCTGTTCTGAAGAAGAAAGGTTTTAAGCACTGGACAATCAAAGAAAATGAACTATTCAAAGTATATTTTTATAAAGAAAAATTTGCGGATACTTCAAATAGTCCTCCTGAGCAAAAATTATCCTTACAAAAAATTGATTATAAAAACGTAGTTGAGATAGATGTAAGAGAACTAACACCACCCGAACCTATGATGAAAATACTCGAGACTTTGTCACAAATTGATAATGATACAGTTTTAATCGTTCATCACCATCGCGAACCTATGATGCTATATCCGAAACTTGAGGAAAGAGGATATGAAGCAATTTCAAATAAAATTGAAGAAAACTACTATAATGTAATTATAACGAAGAAAAGAAGTTAATATGAATATTACAAGCAATATGGCATCTTCATATTCTCCACCATTTAAAATAGTTGCAAAGTATTTTATTTCCGGAATAATCGCTTTTATTTTACTTAATATTTTGTTCATGTTAAATTATAAAGATATCTCTGGTTACCATTTCCAGCCCAAAATACTTTCGCTCACTCATATTGCAACGCTGGGCTGGATTACCATGATAATTTTTGGTGCAATGTTCCAGCTGGTGCCAGTAATTTTAGAAGTAAAACTATTCAGTCCAAAATTATCCGAGATACAATTCTGGATTTATCTTATCGGAATAATGGGACTGGCTTATAAATTCTGGTATTTTAATTCATTTATTAGTTTTACTGTTCCGGCTTTATTAATTAATCTCTCCATCTTTATTTTCATTTATAATTTAATCGCTACAATGAGAACCGTACAAAAATGGAATTTAACTGGCACTTATCTAACGTGGGCTCTATTTTATCTTTTTGTTACTGCAATAGCTGGATTGTTATTAGCAATTAATTTAGATCATCCTTATATAAAAATTAATCACCTTCAGTACTTAAATCTACATGCACACGTTGCTTCTATCGGTTGGGTCACTATGGTTGTCATTGGGGTTACTTTGAAATTAATACCAATGTTCACACTTTCGCATAATTATAAGTTAAAGTTAGCAAAATATGCACTTATTCTTATTAACGCAGGCTTATTAGGCATATCAACTGTCATTCATTATAGTAAAACAACAATGGTTAATTATATTTTGGTGTCATTTATTTCCCTCGGTTTATTTTTATTTCTGCTTCAGGTACAAGATATTCTAAAGAACAGAATAAGGAAGAAATTTGATATTGGAATTAAATATTCCATATTTGCATATACCATCTTAGGGCTCACAATCATATTAGGGTTTATTATGAACTTTATAAATTATGAGAGCGTTGTCAATTTTACATTAATATACGGCTATCTTATTATTTTAGGTTACATATCAATGTTAATAGTCGGTCAAATGTATAAGATAGTCCCCTTTTTAGTCTGGTATCATAAATATAGTAGCAAAGTAGGCGTTGAAAAAGTTCCACTCCTGAAAGATATGTTCAGTGAAAAATACGCATTAATACAATACTTTCTGATGATAATCAGTCTAATTTGTACAGTAGTTTCTCTTACCTTTCAACTAAATTTTCTTTTGTTGTTTTCTTTTACATTAATGTTTATAAGCTCTTTGATTTTTGCTACGAATATGATAAAAATATTCAGGAGTTAATAATAATGGAAGAAAAAGAAAAAATACTAAATTTATTAAAGCATGTAATTGATCCGGAAATTGGAATTAACATTGTAGACCTCGGCTTGATATATGATATAAATATTACTGAACATGATATTATAGTCAAAATGACACTAACAACACCAGGTTGTCCAATGCATAATAGCATGATTGACGGGGTAAAAAATATAATTTCGAATTATGCCCCTTCTAAAAAAGTTAATGTAGATCTTATTTGGGAACCTGCATGGACACCGGATAGAATGTCAAACGAAGCAAGAGAAGAACTGGATATATAAAGGAGAACTTATGTTTACAACAGTAAGGTATTTTATTAAAACAAGTATAATTTTTCTTGTCATTGGAATTATAACGGGAATTTATATCTCTTTAGTAAAGTATTTTCCTATCGCAATTTATTCTCAGGAATTAATCTCTGCTCACACTCATATTATTCTCGTTGGTTCTGTAATGATGATGATTATGGGTGTTGCTCTCTGGTTTTTCCCCCGTCCAGAAAAAAATGATAAAAAATATAATCCTACCTTGATCTGGATTACTTACTGGATGATGACATTATCAACTTTATTAAGATTTATTTTTCAAGTTGTTGGAGCTTATTATTATATACAGTGGGTTAATGTTGCAATTGTCATATTCTCGATTTTTCAGGTACTGGCGATGATTTTATTTTTCTATTCAATATGGGGAAGAATTAGAGCTGTTGGTAGTCAATACCGTGAAGCCAAAGGAGAGAAGTTTTGATGTCAATGATAATTACTGACGATTGTATAAACTGCAGCGCTTGTGCTGTCGAGTGCCCAACAGAAGCTATTTATGAACCCGGAATAAGTTATGAAGTAAAAGAAAAATTCTATAAACCAATTTCGAATGAACATTTTTTTATTGTAACAGATTTATGCAATAGATGTGAAGGCTTTGAGGAATTTAAATGCGTTCTGATTTGCCCGATGGATGCAATTAGAGCAACTCATAATTTCGATTCTGACATCTGGAAGAGTTAAAATCCTGTTTTTAGTTACCAGATTTAAATTTATAAATGTGATGGACAATAAGCTGAAAGAAAATATTGAGAAATTTTTAGATGATTTTATGTTGATTCAATACAAAGGCAATGATCATATAATTGCAAGACAGTTCTTCCGCAAAACATTCAATGAACTTATTCCTAAGTATTTTGAAACAAAAAGATCAATTGATAAAATTACCCCTGAAAGTTCTGAAGACAGTTCCTTAATAAAAAATATCGTCGTAATCGGTGCAGGTTATGGCGGAATAACTGCTGCTCTTCGTCTTGAACGGTTATTAAAAAAACATCCTTTCTTCAGTGTTCATCTTATTGACAAAAATCCATATCACACTATTAAAACTCAGTTGCACGAAGCAGCTGTTCGCAAAGCCGAAGTTTCAATTCCTCTTTATAAGATTTTGAAAAACCGCAAAATACATTTTCATTTAGGCGAAGTAAATAGTATTGATGTCGAAAATAAAATCGTTTCGATTGACAATCGCACGCTCCAATTTCATTTTTTAATTATTGCAATTGGCAGCAAAGTAAATTATTACAATATACCCGGAATGAAAGAACATTCTTTCCCGCTGCAAACTTTATATGACGCCAATAACATTTATGAGCATATTTCCAAAATGTGTGCACTATCTGCTTCTGAAAAAGATGAGAAGAAACGGAAAGAAAATCTTCGTTTCGTTATTGGAGGCGGTGGATTATCGGGTGTCGAATTGGCTGCCGAGCTGGCAGAACATACTTCGAAGTGCCTTTCAGATTTTAATATCAACAAAAAATATTTAGAGGTTATACTTATCGAAGCTGCAAATCGATTAGTGCCTTTTATGGATGAAGAATTTTCCGAAAAAATAAAAGAGAGATTAATCGAAAAAGACATAAAGATTTTACTAAATTCTAAAATAATTAAACGAACAGAAAATGAAGTGTATCTCGAAGATGGGAAAGTAATTCAAACAAATAAATTTTTCTGGACGGGCGGAATAAGAGTATCGGATTTATTAAAGCGAGGCGGTTTAAAGACCGGTCCCGCAGGTAGAGTAATTGTTAACGAATATTTACAGGCTGAAGGAAACAAATATATTTATGCCATAGGTGATAGTGCCAATGCCATAAATCCAGTAACAGGCAAACCTGTGCCGGCTGCAGCACAATTTGCTCTTCAACAGGGTAGATTGGCAGCTGAAAATGTTTATGCGGAAATATTTGGTAAACTTAAAAAATCATATTGGCCAAAGGTTTTGGGTGAAGTTGTTAGTCTCGGCAAACATCTCGCAATTGGATGGTTAGCACTTCCAATATTAAAGAAAATTACATTTGTTGGCTTCCTTGGAAGATTATTAAAAACAGCAATTAGAGAAAAACATATTATTTTATTGCGGAAAGAGAGCAGAAACTGGATTACATATTAAACCATTTATAATGAGAAAGAAACTCATAGGATAGACTAATATAAGAATTTAAAATAACTTTACTCGTCAATTAAAAATAATTGCAAGAGATATCTCGAATCAATCCGAAAGGAATTATAATTATGATTTATCGAGTAAAATATCCATATGCTTTAGCAGCCACTTTCATCTGGATTGGATTTGTAGGTGCAATAAGTTTTATGGAAGCCTGGCTAAAATTCAGAGCACATGGAATTACATTGCCATTAGGGCTTGGAATTGGAAGGCTTGTATTCAATGCATTGAATAAAGTTGAATGGGTACTGGCTTTTGTTATAATCCTTAATTTAATTTTTGCAAAATCGAATTTGTTATCGCTGAGCAACCTCGCGTATTATATCCCCTTGTTGATTCTCATCTTACAAACTTTCTGGCTTCTCCCCATTTTAGACGCAAGAGCAGAATTGTATATCACAGGGCAAAATGTACCGGAATCGAATATTCATTTTGTTTATGTAGTGCTTGAAATAATTAAAGTTGTTTGCCTGTTCATCTTTGGAATTTCAATCTATCAGAGTTCAGCAAATTGAAATAAGATTTAAAGGAGGGAAAATGAAAGAATACAAAGTCAAAATTCTTGATATAAAAAATGTTACTCACGATGTGAAAGCATTAAAAATTGAGAAACCTGCCGATTATAAATTCACACCGGGGCAAGCTACTGATGTTGCAATTAACAAACCAGGCTATGTTGATCAAAAGAGGTCGTTTACTTTTACTTCGCTGAATGAATGGGATTATTTTGAATTTATTATAAAAATATATGATGGTCATAATGGAGTAACAAAGGAAATCGGTAAACAAAATGTTGCAGATGAACTAATTATTGGTGAACCCTGGGGCACGATTAACTATAAAGGTGAAGGTGTTTTTATTGCCGGTGGTGCAGGCGTAACACCATTTATTGCAATTTTGAGAGAGCTTAATTCCAAAAATAAAATTGGAAATAATAAGCTGATATTTGCAAACAAAACAGAAGCAGACATAATTCTAAAGGATGAATTCGAAGCAATGCTTGGTAAAAACTTCATAAATATTCTATCCCATCAAGAATCCCAAAAATATTATAATGGATTTATTACAGAAGAATTCCTTAAATCTGTAGTAGAAAATTTTAATCAGTATTTTTACATATGTGGTCCCGCTCCAATGATTGAATTGGTGGAAAAAATACTCGACAAATTAAATGTTGATAAAAGTAATATAGTTAAAGAGATTTGTTAATTAAGAGAAAGTAATTCAGATGAAAAACTACAATAGAACTAACTGCCAAGATAATTAAAATTACTTCATTATTACAGGAAAAAATATCCCGAGCTATATCAATATCTCGGAGAGATACCAATAACGATTCCAAATGATCGAAATCCACATATTGATAATCAAACTTAGAATGATTACTATGGGTATATAGTAACGATGTTGAATAACTAAATTAATTCATACAAACAAGAGCCTCACAATGACAATCAAAGTAAAAAGAGTTTATGAAAAACCCGAAAAAGAAGATGGCTATAGAATTCTGGTTGATAGACTTTGGCCAAGAGGTATATCAAAGGATGAAGCTAAAATTAATATGTGGTTAAAAGAAATTGCCCCAAGCGATGAGTTGAGAAAATGGTTTTCTCACGATCCTGCAAAATGGAATTCATTCAGGGAAAAGTATAAAAGGGAACTTGAAGGGAAAAAAGAAATTATGAAACAAATTAAAGCACTGGAAAAAGAAAACGGTATTGTAACGCTTCTTTATTCAGCAAAAGATGAAAAGCACAATAATGCAATTGTTTTAAAAAATATTATCAACTCTTTGTGATTAAAAACACTACTATTAATTAAAGAAAAAATAAATAAAAATTCTCTTGACAAGAATATGAAAACTTATTATGTTTGTTAGTGTACGATAACTAATTTATGGAAGTAAAAAAATGCCGCGTTTAAGTACAGAGCAAAGACAAGAAATGATTATTGATGAAGCAATCAAAATCATTCACGCTGAAGGGTATCAATCTTTCTCAATCAGGGAACTCGCAAAGAAAGTAAAAATTAGCGAACCAGCAATTTACCGTCATTTTCTCAACAAAGAGGATATTATACTTGGCATATTAAACAGAATGCTGGATTTTGATCATTTGCTTGGAAAAGAAATATTGACAAAAAAAACTGCTCAAAATAAAATTAAGCACTTTGTTCAATTTCATTTCGATTTCCTAGAAAAAAACCGCGAAATGACATCAATTTTATTTGCTGAGGATATGTTCGATAAAAGTGAAGTACTGCGGAATCGTCTTTTATTTATTATTCAAAAAAGAAGAAATCTGTTAGCCACTATAATTGAAGAAGGTAAATCAAAAAATGAAATAGTTGATATTGATACCCAGGATTTATTGACGATAATTTTAGGGATGATAAGAATGATTGTTTTAGAATGGCGGTTGAATAATTTTGCCTCTTTTTTGTCACAAAGAGGTAAAAATGCTATTAAATCTTTAGATGAATTAATTTTTAAGAAAACATAACTTTATATTTTTTTTGATTATTATGTTAGCGTACGATAACAAACATAATTTAATGAGAAATACTAAAAATCAGCTTACCAGAAGCAAAATCGAGGAGAAGCTTATAAATCTACTTGATGAGAAGCTTAGCAGAAATGGATTTGAAAAGTTTTCTATGGATGAGCTTGCAAATGAGCTGCACATCAGCAAGAAAACTATCTATAAAAGTTTCCCTACAAAAGAAGAGTTAGTTAGAAAGTTCTACTTAGGAAAGCTCGACTATGCTTATAGTGTTATTGTGACAAATATTCAAGCGCAATCAAATATTGTAGAAAAATTTGTTGAACTATCAAAAATGATTCAAGAGCATCTTGTTTTGTTCAATAATGTATCAATGCTACAGCTGAAGCATTATCATCCAGAATTAGCAAATGAACTGATCACTTTTAGAAATGAACGGGTTATTCCACTAATAAAACTTTTACTGAGAGTTGGAAGGAAGAAAAAATTAGTTAATGATATTGGTGATGAAATCATTATAAAAGTATTTACTACATCACTTGGGGAAATTACTCGGCTGAAAAAAAATTACGAACAGATTGAATATCAAAAAATATATGAAACTGCTTTTGAAATACTATTAAATGGTATTCTAACAAAAAAAGGAAGACAATTATTAATTAATAAAAGGATAAAAAATGGAAGCAATTAAAATAACAATCATCTTTGTATCAGTATTACTTATTGCGGGTTGCAATAGTAAAAATAATGATACTTTCATCGAAGCTACAGGCACAATCGAATCAACTAACATTATCGTAAGTTCAAGAACAGCCGGTGAGGTAAAATCAATTTTATTTGATGAAGGCAGTCGGGTTAATGCTGGCGATACAGTTCTTATCATAGACAGAGAAGCACTCGATTACCAATTAGAACAAGCATTAGCTGCAGAGCAGATTGCACAGGCTCAACTCGATTTGATGCTTAAAGGTGCAAGAAGTGAAGACATTAAACAAGCAGAAGAAATGCTGAAACAAAGCGAAATCAATTTTAACACCGCCAAAGCAGATTTTGAAAGATACAAACAGCTCTGGGAAACTAAATCAATATCTAAAAAACAATTTGAAGATATGACAGCGAGATATGAAGTTGCATTAGCACAATACAATTCTGCTAAAGAAAACTATCAAAAAGTAAAAAAGATTTTCAGGCCCGAAGAAATTGAACAGGCAAAAGGTAATCTTAGAAAAGCCAAAGCTTCGGTTGACCTTCTTAAAAAGAATATACGCGATAGTTATGTAACTTCTCCATTGAGCGGTTTTATCGTAAAAAGATTTGTTGAGCCGGGAGAAACTGTTACTCCAATGTCTTCGCTTTTCAAAGTATCGAACTTGACGACCGTTGATTTAGTCATCTATGTGTCTGAAGTCGAACTGGGAAAAATAAAACTCGGAGAAAAAGCTGAAGTTACAATTGATACTTATCCGGATAGAAAATATGTAGGTAAAGTAACCTACATTTCACCGGAAGCAGAATTCACACCAAAAAATGTTCAGACGAAGGATGAAAGAACTAAGCTTGTTTTTGCTGTAAAGATTTCTGTTGATAATAAAAATTTTGACTTAAAACCTGGTATGCCAGCAGATGCTAAAGTTTATTTATAAATCAGATATGAGTTAATAAAATGGATGCTATTATAAAAATAAACGGTTTGAAAAAAAGCTACGGTTCAGTTATAGCAGTTGATGGTGTAAGCTATGAAGTTAATCGAGGCGAAATGTTTGGATTGGTCGGTCCCGATGGAGCCGGCAAAACTTCTACTATGAGAATGCTGGTTGGTTTGCTTAATCCAGATTCCGGGAATGCTGAAGTTTTAGGATATGATTTATTAACACAAAAAAATCTCATCAAAGATGAGATTGGATATTTATCGCAGAGATTTTCACTTTATGGTGATCTGTCGATTGATGAGAATATTGAATTCTTTGCTGACATACACGGTGTTAAAAATTATAAAGAAAGACGAAATGAATTACTTGAATTTACAAGATTAACTCCTTTCAGAGATCGTCTTGCCGACAAACTTTCGGGAGGAATGAAACAAAAATTAGCTCTTGCTTGCACACTTATTCATAAACCCAAGATTATTTTCCTTGATGAACCAACCACCGGCGTAGATCCGGTATCAAGAAGGGATTTCTGGAAAATTCTATCAAATCTTTTGAAAGATGGAATTACAATTTTTATGACAACGCCCTATCTCGACGAAGCTGAAAGATGTAACCGTGTTGCCTTGATGGATAAAGGAAAAATTATAAGCTGCGACACACCAAAGAATGTAAAGGATTCAATGAATATGCAAGTGATTGAAATTGTTTGCAGCCCGATTAGAGAAGCTTATAACGCTATCAAATCATCAACAGAGTTTGAAGTGCAGATGTACGGCGATAGACTAAATGTTGCTGTTCCAAATTACGACAACGATTATGCTGTAATCAAAAAATTATTCGACGAAAACAATATCACAGAAATTGATAAAAGATTAATTACGCCGTCACTGGAAAATGTGTTCATTCATTTTATGAGTAAACCGAAAGAAGTTGAAGTATCATAAAGTTTTAGAAAAATAAAAAGGAAATTGAAATGAAAAAAATATTAATCTTAATTCTCTTTGCAAGTTCATTATTTGCGCAAGAAAGAATTCTGACACTGAAAGAATGTCTGGAAATTGGATTGCAGAACAGCAAAGACTTAAAAATTTCACAATCAAGAATAAATTTTTCTGAGGCAAAACTCTCTGAAATAAATAGCCAGTTTCTGCCGCAGTTTAAGTTATTTGGTAATTATACACGCTTGAGTGATAACATTCCGGCTTTTGAGTTTTCATCTCCTCTTTTCCCGAGTACAATTAGAATATCAGAGCCGCTTTACAACAATTACACTTTTAAATTTGGTTTCACTCAACCTCTTTTCACCGGCTTTAAACTTCTATCTTCAAGAAGTGCGGCAAAGTATAATCTGCAAGCATCTGAAAGTGATTATTCAAAAGATGCGAATGAAGCTGCATTTAATATTTACAGCGCATACTGGAATTATTATAAAGCAAGTGAAATAAGAGATGTGATTGAGCATACATTAAAGCAGATTGAAAGTCACCTAAAAGATACGCGTAATTTTTATGAACAGGGATTAGTGCCTAATAATGATCTGTTGAAACTTGAAGTCAAATATTCAAACACAAAATTAATGCTTATCGAAGCGGAGAACAATTTAAAGATAGCACGAATTGCATTAAATAAAGCACTCGGAATTGAACTTGATTCACAAATAAAAGTATCGGGTGCAGAAACATCATTAGAAAATGTTAATTATGATTTATCTGAAATTTTAAATGAAGCATTAAACAACAGACAAGAATTAAAATCCTTAGCTTATCGTGTACAAAGCAGTGAGGAAGGAATTAGCGCTGCAAAGTCAAACTGGCTGCCATCAATTTATTTAAGCGGCAATTATTATTACAGTAATCCCAACCCAAGATTTCTACCGGCAAAGGATGAGTTTAATTATAACTGGGATGTTGGCGTTACACTTAGCTGGGATGTTTGGAACTGGGGTCTAACTTCATCTCAGGTTTCACAAGCTGAACAAACAAAAATTCAACTTGAAACAAATTATGATCAGCTTAAAGAAAATATTCAGATGGAAGTCCATTCAAATTATTTGAACTTATTAAAGACTGAAGAAAAAGTTAAAGTAAATAAAATTGCTTTAGAACAGGCATCAGAGAATTATCGAATAACTGCCGAAAAGTACAATCTGCAATTAGCAACAAGCACTGATTTAATTGATGCCGAGACTTTAAAACTTCAAGCAGAAACTAATTTGAAAACTGCAGAAGTTGATTATCAATTAGCAAAGGTAAGACTTGAGAAATCACTTGGGAGAAGGATTTACTGATGAAAGCCATAGAAGTAAATAATCTAACTAAAAAATTCGGCAGCTTTACTGCAGTTGATAATGTGAACTTCACAGTAAAGCAAGGAGATATTTTCGGTTTCCTTGGCGCCAACGGAGCCGGTAAATCTACAACAATAAGAATGTTGATTGGTGTATTAGAACCAACTTCCGGCGATGCTCTGGTTGGTGGTTATAGCATTATGAAGGAACCGGAATTGGTGAAAAAAAATATTGGTTATATGTCACAAAAGTTTTCACTCTATAATGATTTAACAGTTGCAGAAAACATCCGATTCTATGCAGGGGTTTATGGTCTTGATGGTAAGAAATATCAGGAAAGAAAAGAATGGGTTTTGAAAGTCGCTAATCTTGAAAATATGGAAAATGTTCTTACTGCTTCTCTACCCGGAGGAATAAAACAAAGATTGGCACTTGGCACTGCTGTAATCCACGAACCCAAAATTGTTTTTCTTGATGAACCTACAAGCGGTGTTGATCCAATATCACGAAGAAATTTTTGGGATTTAATTAATGATTTATCTGCCGCTGGTACAACCGTTTTAGTAACAACTCATTATCTGGATGAAGCTGAATTTTGTAATGATATTATTCTTATTAATGCAGGTAAAATCGTTGCTCAGGGCAACTCAAAGCAACTTAAAACAAATTATATAAAAAATCCTATTCTGGAAATTGAAACTGAACGTACAGTTGAAAGTCTGGAATTTTTAGAAAAAGAAAAATGGGTCGGCGAAACATCAATCTTTGGAAATTACATTCACGTAATCTTAAATGACAATACAATAACAGAACAAAATATTATTCACTTGCTGCAGGAACAAAATGGTATAGCTGTAAAGCGTGTTGATAGGATCGTTCCAACGCTTGAAGATGTATTTATTCATCTAATTGAAAAGGGAAACAAATAAAATGTTAAACAGAATATTTGCAATTGCTAAAAAAGAAATCAAGCAGTTAAGAAGAGATACCAGAATGTTGTTTATCATTTTTTTCTTCCCGATTGTCCTTCTGATAATTTTTGGATATGCAATCAATTTTGATGTTAAGCATATTAAGATTGCTGTTTATGATCTTGATAAATCTGATTACACAAGAGAATATGTTAATGGACTCATCAGCTCTGAATATTTTGACCTTGTAACTTATGTTCAGGATGAAAATGAAATTAAAAGATTGTTGGATGAAAAAATTGTTCAGGCAGTTGTTGTTTTTCCAAATGATTTATCTCGCAAATTATTATCAAAGCAAGATGTAAAAGTACAATATCTTATTGATGGAGTTGACGGAACAACAGCCAGTGCAATTCAAAATTATGTTAATGCAGCTACTTACAGCTACTCAATTAAGTTAACAAAAGAATATCTGGCTGTTACAGGTAAGAATTTATATGTACCAATAGATTTACAGCCGCGCTTTTGGTTTAATCCGGAACTGCAATCAACAAAATTCCTTATTCCCGGTTTAATGGGAATGATTTTGATTGTTACTGCAGTAATCTCAATTTCACTTTCAATTGTACGAGAAAAAGAAAGAGGAACAATAGAACAAATAAATGTTTCTCCACTTTCATCTTTTGAGTTTATTCTTGGTAAGACGATTCCATACATTTTTATTTCTTTAATTAATGCAGTAATAGTTCTTGTTGCAGGTTACTTCTTATTTGGAATTGTAATTAAAGGTAATTTGTTCTTGCTGCTATTCGGAACACTCACATTTTTATTTGCAGCATTAGGATTAGGAATTTTTATATCAACAGTTGCAGATTCACAGCAAGTAGCATTCCAGGCAGCAAATGTTACTTCATTGCTTCCTTCATTTATTCTTTCTGGATTTATTTTCCCTATTGAAACGATGCCTACAGCAATTCAAGTGTTAACAAATGTTACGCCGGCAAAATTTTATGTTGTGATTTTAAGAGCAATTCTTTTAAGGGGTGCAGGAATTTCAGCTTTCTGGGAGCAGCTATTCTACCTTGGAATTTTCGGAACCATCTTTATTACACTTGCAGTCATTGTTGATCAAAGATCGAAAGGAAAAGACTAATATGAAAACAATCTATCATTTTATTATCAAAGAACTATTGCAAGTAAAGAGAGATAAAAAGATGCTTGTAATAATTTTTATGGCTCCTATTCTGCAGCTAATATTTCTTGGTTATGCTGCAAATATGGATGTTGATATTGTTCACACAACCATTTATGATCTGGATAAAACCGAAACAAGTCGTAATTATATAGAAAGGCTGGTAGAGACAGGATATTTCCAGATTGATTACTATGTAAAAAGTTATGAGGAAATAACTGATTTGCTGGAGAACGGAAAAACGCTCGTCGCTATTGTGATTCCAAAAGATTTTGAGAAAAAAATAAATCGCCGCGAAACAACACCGGTTCAAACTTTATTTGAAGGGTCGGATGCAAGCAAAGCTTCAATGGCACTTGGTTACATACAAGGTGTTACAACAAAATTTTCTCAGAATCTTATAGTAGATACTAAAGACAAATTGGGAATGAAAATATCACTCAGCGGTTCTCTTACGCCAGAAGTAAGAGTGTGGTATAATCCGGAAATGAAATCAAGGATATTTATGGTTCCGGGAATCTTAGGATTAGTTTTAATGATTTCTACCATATCCTTGATGTCGATGGCAATAGTAAGAGAAAGAGAAATTGGAACTATGGAACAGTTAATTGTAACTCCGATTAAAAAATATCAACTGCTACTTGGTAAGTTAATTCCATTTACAATGATCGGATTTGTGATCCTTGTAATTGTAATGATTATAATGACTCAGTGGTTTGGAATTTCTGTTAGAGGAAATGTTCTTTATCTGCTTTTTGCGGCATTTCTTTTCATCTTATCAAATCTTGGAATCGGATTATTTATTTCAACCGTTTCCAAAACACAACAGCAAGCAATGATGGCTTCTGTTTTTGCTTTGATGATGCCGATGATTTATCTGTCTGGCTTTGCATTCCCGATAGAAAATATGCCTCAGTTTTTCCAGTACATAACTTATGCAATACCATTAAGATATTTTATTACAATAATCCGTGGAGTAGTGTTGAAAGGAATTGGCTTTTCATCGCTTTGGCTCGAGACATTAATTCTTTTTGCAATGGGAGTATCAATTTTAGTTCTGAGCGCTAACAGATTTAGTAAGAAAATAGAATAATAAATTGAGGAAAACAGTATTATGAAAAAAGTACAACAGAATCTATTAAAAACAATCTCATTCATTGTGATTAGCTTTTTCTTTGCATCAGCACTATTTCTTAATGATACAAATGCACAAACAAAAGATCATTATAAGGTGCTTGATATTAAAAATGAAATTAATTCTGGTAAAGACAAAGAAATAAAAATGTTATTTGAAGGCGAGAGAAGAAAGATTGTTCAGCTTACATTGCGCAACGGGAGAAATCTAAGGTGGCACAGCGTACCTGAACCGATAACAATTCAATGTATTGCAGGCGAAGGTGATATGTTGATAAAAACTGAAAACCAAACAGATACGATTAAACTTTTACCTGATACTTTCATAACACTTGACCCTCTGGTTGATCACGATATAATTGGGAAACCAGATGTATCAATTCTACTCATTAGGTTTTTAACTGATGAAGACAACGATGAATAAATATTCAACAATCAGACAGTTCACGACGGGGCTGTCTGAGTAATTAAATAAATATAATAAATAATCAAAGGAGTGATACAATGAAAACAAAATCATTATTATTAACAGTTGTGCTTTTACTTACAGGCACAAGTCTATTCGCTCAATCGAGCAGAGCAGGAAAATTTGGTGTTGGATTAGATAACATATCTTCATCACCAAATTTAATGTTCAAGTACTATGCTTCAGATAATTTCTCAATGGATTTTATCGTTGGAGCTGATCTTAAATTCTTAGGTGAAGATGCACCGTTAGGCGAAACAAAAGTAGATGGTTACAACTTAAGATTTGGTTTAGCTGGTTCGTATCATTTTAATGTCGATAAGGTTTCACCATATCTTGGCTTACAAGCATTATACGGTATAAACCAGGATGCTGGTTATTATGCTGTAGAACCGGATCCCAAAAACAGTGTAAAAGTTGGTTTAATATTTGGCGCGGATTATTTCTTATTCGAAAAATTCAGTGTTGGTATTAAACAAAATCTCGGTTTTGATTTTCAACTTTCCCGAGATATTCCAAAAGAAGAAACCGATGTGTTAATGAATACGAAAACGGAGTTAACAGCAAGATTCTATTTTTAATTTGCTAAAGATTCTTTTGGTAAAAGCCGGTTGCGTTGTACAGCCGGCTTTATTAAAGATAGGTAAAATAAAAAACAGGAACAGAATGAATAACAATTTATACAAAATATTTTTTACAATTATTTTTTTAAGTCAAAACTTATCTGCGCAGCTTAATGATACTAAGTTTCTTCCTTCCGGTTTATCTGATGATCAAACGAAGGTTGAAAACGATTCAACATCTACTTTAAGTTCTGATGTTAAAAAAAATTACTGGCTGCCAGCAGTTGAAGTTGTTGGATTAAATTTTGCTGTCTGGGGATATCAGAGGTATCTAAGCAGGCAGAATTGGGCAGCAATCAGTTGGGAATCGATAAAAAATAATTTCAAAAACGGATTTGTCTGGGATTATGATGGCTATTTGATAAATCAGTTTTGGCATCCATATCACGGTGCTAATTATTATAATACAGCAAGATCAAACGGACTTACATTCTGGGAGTCAGCACCTTATGCTTTTTTTGGAAGTTTGACCTGGGAATACTTTTACGAAAACGAACGGCCTTCTTATAACGATATTGTAAACACACCCGTAACAGGAATTATTCTTGGTGAGATTTCTTTTCGTGTTTCTAATTTAATTATTGATGAAAGTGCAGTCGGACTTGAAAGAGTTATTCGTGAATTCACCTCAATTTTAATTGACCCAATGCAAGGATTGAATAGAATGATTAGAGGTGACATGTGGAAAACAGGATTGCCCCGGAAAAGAGACAATTTTAGTGTGGTTGTCTCAACCGGAGTTCATAATGTTTTTTTTGGTAATAAGTTTAATGATAATAAGTCATATCTCGCACTTAGAGCAGATCTGAATTATGGAGATGAATTTTCAGTTTCACAACATCAAAAACCATTCGATTACTTTTCATTGCATATTGAAATCAATATAACACAAGACGATAATATAGTTGTAATTCTTGCCAGCGGTGTTCTGTGGGATAATAATATTAAACTCTTTAACACTTCAAAAAATATAATTGGCGTTTACAAAGAAGTAGATATTCACATCAATACTGTCTACAAACTTTCCGCTACAAGTGTCACCGGACAAATAATAAACAGAATAGAACTCAGTCCTTCAGTGGCAATGCAAAATTATCTTGGTTTATCTGCTATTCTTATGGGCGGCACAAATTCTCAATATTCAAGCGAGTATGGAAAAGATTATAACATAGGTCCTGGTGCAAGCGGTAAAATAGGGCTTGCTTTAAAAGTCAAGAATATTGGTGAAGTTTACACGAACTATAAACGATATTGGATTCACACTTTAAGTGGTGCAGAAAGTGAAGAGTTTGTCGGACTTTTTAATTTTGGTATAAGTTACAATTTATTTGCTCAGACAGCGCTTGGGTTGGATTATTTATTGTATGAACGCTATGGTGATTACAAATATTTTCCAAATACATCTGATGCAAATTCTGCACTTAGAATTTATATCAGGTATAATATTTAATTATAAGTAAATGATGTTTTTAAATTATAGTTAATCATAAAGGTAGACATTGAATAAATCAATTAGAATTATTTCAGCAATCATTGCAATCCTTTTTAGTCTTATGACAATTGTAGAAGGCTCAAAAGTATTACTTGGAATTACAATTCAGGATTATACAGTTTTTACACCAGTGTTAATCTATAATGTTATTATGGGAATTGTCTGACTCTCAGCTGGTGTCGCAATATGGTTTAATCACAAAAAAGCTTTTACTTATACAAAAATTGTGTTAATAATGCACTCGATTGTTCTTGTAACTGTAATTGCACTATACCTTTTAAGTAATGTTGTTGCAATGCATAGCGTGCAAGCAATGATTATTCGTGTAATTGTATGGATTGTAATTTTACTCTTGGTCTGGAAAAGCGAACGATCAAAAACAAATAATCAAATAATGTTAAACAAATAGATAAAGGTCATTCAGATGAGAAATAAAATAATTGCTATAATGTTTGCAATGCTAACATTTTCAAACTTCACTTTTCCGCAAAACAAAATTTCATTGCTTGATTCGGAAAAAGTAAAAGATTATTTAGAACTTAGCCAGGAACAAATTAAAGTAATCGTTCCAAAAATTGAAAGAATAAAGGCAACCATAGAAGAAGACAAAAAAATTATTGAACAAATAAAAGAACGCGTTAAAAACGATGATGAACCCGGATTCTTTGAAAAAATCAGAGTAAAGCGAGGGCACGATAAACGCGCTTCGAAGATAGAAGATTTGATAGATGAAATTAAAGATCAACTAAATGATCAGCAAAAAATTAGATTTAAAAATATCGAAAAACCGGTGTTAAAGCCCTTAGACAAAAAAGAAATTTTTGGAAAGTAATTTGACGGAAGTCTAAACGGTTAGCAAATTGAAAAAGAATTATTAAATATTATGTTAATAAAATCGTTATCAAAAATATTTGTTTTTTTCTTATTAGAAGTGGGAATAATTTATTCGCAATCGCTGGATGAGAATGTGAAAGTAAGCAGGGATGGTTTCTATCCAGTGCCTGTAATTTTTTATTTGCCAAATACCGGATATGCTTTTGGCGCAGCATTTCTATATTACAATAACCCAGACAGAGGTAATTCAAATAGATTCCCTGATATTGTCGGTGGATTTGGTACATATTCTACAAAAAAACAGGTTCAGGGTAGCATACGCGTAAACAGATATTTTGGCGATAATGATTACAGGTTCGACCTTGATATTTCTTACTTCAGGACACCGGATGAATTTTGGGGAATAGGACCCGATCCAGCAACCAAAGTTAAAGAAGATGTAACTTATAACCAGTATAGAATAAAAGTTGATTTTATTATTGCAGTAGAAAAACATTTCTTTATTGGTCCATATTTCTGGTTTGAAAAATTTTCAATCGCTGAATATGTACCAGGCGGAATTATAGAAACTGGAAACTTACTCGGGGCCTTAGGCGTAACCACATCTGGCGCCGGAGTAGGATTTGTTCTTGATTATAGAGATAGTTTGTTTTTCCCAACAAAAGGGATCTATGGAGATTGTAAGATTCTGTTCTATAGAAAATTTCTTGGTGGGGATGTTAACTTTTTTCGATTCGATTTTGATGGAAGACATTATTTGACTATTGCAAAGGGACAGGTTATTGCTTTTAATACAATATATAACGGTACTGCTGGTGATGTTCCGATTCAAATGCTGCCCAAATTAGGCAATCACCAAATGATGCGCGGCTACCCAATGGGAAAATATTTAGATAAAAATTTGTGGGCTTCTCAAGTTGAATATAGAAGACCATTATTATGGCGTATTGGAGCATCGGCATTCTTTAGTATTGGGCAGGTTTTTCCGGAAATTAAAAAATTCACATTCAATGATTTAAAGATTTCGGGAGGGCTCGGACTAAGATACTTGTTGGATAGAGACGAACATTTAAATGTTCGGTTGGATGTTGCTCAATCACGCGAAGGCACTTACGTTTATTTTACAATACAAGAAGCGTTTTAAAGTTAGAAAAACTTTAATAATGAAATGAAGATAGGTTTTTCAAATATACTTACATCAATTATGATTTTTTCACTCGGTATAACAATTATAACCGAGAGCTTTGCACAAGGTATAGAGTATGGCATAAGAACGGGGATAAATAATACGCATAAAAAAGATTTGGACTTATCAGTGTTTGAAATCTTTTTACATACTGCACCACCGGTATATTCATTGATGGATAATATTTTTGCTCCGTTAAATATTTCTTTTGAAATTGCGTTTGGAATGATAAGAGAGAAAACAAATAGTTCTTTGATGTTTTCAATGGGTCCAACATTAAATTTAATTAACTATAAGAATATTTTCTCTGTTTCAACTGGTCTCAAACCCAGCTTAACGACTAATCATATATTTAACAATTTTGATCTCGGTGGAACGCTTAATTTTAAAAGTCATATCGCAGTAAATGTTTCACCTAACAAAAAAATTATTTTAGGATATAGACTTGAACATATTTCAAATGCCGGGTTATATCAAAAGAATCCCGGATTAAATATTCACTATGTGGAAGTTATTTTTGTTTTGTAAAATGAGTAATAATATCAACATAAAGAGATAAATATTATGGATTTAGCAATTATAGCTGCTGGGGAAGGGCTTAGATTAAAAGAAGAAGGAATTACTATTCCAAAACCACTCGTGAAAATTAACGGTGTTCCTTTAATTAAGAGAATAATTGATATGACACTTATAAATGGATTCGACTCTATAGTATGTATTATTCGTGAAGAATCGAAGGAGCTGGAAAGATTCTTAAAAGAAAATTATACAAATTACCCGTTGAATTTAATAGTGAAATCAACACAAAGTTCATTCCACAGTTTATATCAATTAAGTAGATTATTATCAACGCCATTTCTACTAACTACTTCTGATTCAGTATTTCTAGAGTCAGAATTTAAATCGTTTGTGAATTATGGAATGAATTTAAAAGATGCCGATGGGGTAATTGCTGTAACAGATTTTATCGATGACGAAAAACCATTGTATGCAGACATAGACGAAAACGATAGGATAATAAACTTTAATGATTCGAATAACGGTTATGAATTTGTAACAGGCGGTTTGTATTTGTTTAAAAAAAATATTCAAAAAGAGATTGAAGAAGCTATGAACTCTGGAGTTATCAGATTAAGAAACTTTCTAAGGTTTCTAATTCAAAAAGATTTTCGATTGTATGCTCTCCCATTTTCAAAAATTGTTGATGTAGATCATGTAAGTGATATTAAAACAGCCGAGGAATTTTTATCTGATCACAATGCTAAAACTCAGGAGAAAAATTAAATTGACCCGTTTTCAAAAAATGATTATTAGTTTGCAGGAATATTCTTTTTTAGTGAAAGATATAATCGTCGGCTTTTCTAAAATTAGAGATTACTGGGGCGAAATGATTGAGGAAATGTACTTAATTGGTACGAAATCATTTTACCTAATTTTTTTAGGTGGATTGTTTACCGGTGTAATTCTTGCAATTGAAACCGGTCATCAACTTGAAACATTCGGAGCAACAAGCTGGATTGCGAAGACTGTATCTTTAGGCATGGTTCGTGAACTGGGACCTGTAATTACAGGATTATTACTTGCCGCAAGAACAGGCGCAAAAAATACATCTGAACTGGGGGCAATGCAATTAAGCGAGCAGATTGATGCGTTAAAAGCATTCGGTGTTAGTCCTGTCGAAAAACTTGTAATTCCACGTACTGCAGCTGCTCTTGCAATGTTTCTACCTCTCACATTGATAGCAGACCTTGTAGGAATTCTGGGCGGTATGCTAGTATCAAATCAAACGTTCAACAGCGACCTAAATACATTCTGGCATACAGCGGTTATATCTCTTAAAATGAAAGACCTGTTCGTTGGATTCATAAAGCCGTTCTTCTTTGGATTTTTTATAGCAACAATAAGCTGTTACTTTGGATTAACCACTAAAGGCGGTACAACTGGTCTGGGTAAAAATACAATTAATGCTGTTGTCTATTCGTCGGCAATCATATTAGTTCTTGATTTCATCTTTACTAAAGTAGTCTGGGAGTTATTATAAAATTATGGTTGAATTGAAAAATGTTTCATTAGAAATAAACAATAACAGAATATTGAGGGACGTCTCCCTTACGATTGAAAAGGGAAAAAATACAGTAATAATGGGACCAAGTGGTGCAGGCAAGAGTTCTATACTAAAAGTAATACTTGGATTATGGCTTCCCGATGAAGGAGACGTAATTTTTGAAGGTAGAAGCATCAATGAAATGAACGATAGTGAATTGTTGGAATTAAGGAAAAATATCGGAATGGTTTTTCAGGGGAATGCGCTTTTCGACGCTTTAACAGTAGCAGAAAACATCCTTTATTTTTTACCGGATAAAAGAAAATATTCCGAAAAAGAATTAAAAATTAAAATCGAAGAACTCCTTTCGTTTGTAAATCTTACAGGCACAGAAAATTTGTATCCTGAAGAATTGAGCGGTGGAATGAAAAAAAGAGTTGCCATAGCACGCGCCCTTGCTTTCAATCCTAAAATTATTCTCTTTGATGAACCAACCACGGGACTCGACCCGATTAATACCGCTTCGGTTCTTGAAATGATTGATAAATTAAAACTTAAAAACGCTACGTCTGTAATAGTTACACATATTGTTGACGATGCAATAGAAATAGGTGATAAGTTTATAATGATTAATCAAGGAGAAGTAGTTGACGAAGGAGACCTTCAAAAAATTCTGAACTCGAATAATCCTTTTGTAAATCAATTCTTTATGAAAAGAAAACAATTATTGTCCAATAGAGTTTCTCTCGGAGTTTAAAAGATGATAAGAAATGGGAAAAAAAATCAAAGCTTAAAAGTCGGTTATACTATTTTCGCCGGACTGGTAATATTTTTTGTTTTTATAATACTGGTAGGAACGGAAGGCTATTACTTCTCGAAAACATATACTCTGAATATGTACGTAAAGAATACCAACGGTTTAATCGAGGGGAGTAAAATTTATCTGGGAGGATTAAAAGTCGGAACAATTGATAAAATTGAGTTCACAACATTTGGAGATAATAATCTAGTATTGCTGCGACTCGCAGTTCTTGAGAAATACAAATCCCGGATTACTGTTAATTCTTATGCTAAAATTGAAACAAGTGGATTATTAGGTGATAAATTAATCAACATATCATTAGGAAATCAGAATGAAAGACCTCTTCAAGAAGGTGAATTTATACAAGTAAAGGAATCAGTCTCCTTCGATAATATAGCGGATAAGATTGTGCCAATTGTTAATAACATTGAAAAAATTACTGCTAATATTGCAACTGTAACAGATTCATTAAATGGTCAAAATAAACTTTCGGGGTTATTATTTGGAATCGAAACTACGAAAAATTTGAATTCAACATTAAAAGAACTAAACGCTATAACATCCAAACTCAATAACGGTAACAACACATTCAGTCGTTTTATTAATGAAGACAGCCTGTATGCAAGCCTTAAATCACTCGTTGATAATTTGCAAAATATTTCCAGTTCATTGAGTTCAGGCAGGGGTACGCTGGGGAAATTAATTAAGAATGATTCAATTTATAATAATCTTAATGATATTACGGGCAATCTTGAGAAAGTCACCTCATCTCTCAATAGCGATTCTACAATAGCAGGTGGTATTCTCAACAACCCGGAAGGTTTTGAAAAGTTAGTTAAACTGTTAGACCAGCTTGCTAATCTCGTTAAAGATATTAAAATAAACCCTGAAAAATATTTTCATATATCGGTCTTTTAATAAATAGGAAAATAGTTATGGAAAGGATTGCCGGTATTAAAAGAAGCAGAGAATTTTCCCCCAATCATATAGAGAACGACTCACTCATATTTATGAAGACTGTCGAGGAGCTTAATAAACTTGGAGTTGAAGTAAATATTTACAACGAAGAAGAGATAGAAACGGGTAAGAATTTAAAAGAAAACCTAATTTTTTCGATGGCAAGAGGCACTCAAGTATTAAAAAAATTACTTAAAGCAGAATTAGAAGGGAAAATTGTTATTAATCCATCTCTAACAGTACTTAAATGTCATAGAATTAATATGTCAAAGTTGCTTAAAGAAGCTGGTATTCCTTTTCCTTTGACGATTGCTGGCACTCTCGATTATTTAGAAAGTTACGATTTTGAAAATATTGGTACTACAAAAGTATGGATAAAAAGAGGCGATATTCATGCTATACATAAAGAAGATGTAACGGCAGTATTCAGTAACGAAGAAAAAATAAATATTTTAAAGGAATTTGGATATCGTGGAATTACTTCTGCTATTTTACAAGAACACATTGAGGGGGAAGTTCTAAAATTCTATGCTGTTAAAAACACTGATTTTTTTGAATACTATTTCTACAATAGAGATAATAAAATAAATGTAGATGAAGATAAATTGAAAGAGTATGCTGCTAGGTCAGCAGATGCACTAGGACTGGAAATATTCGGTGGCGATGCTATTGTATCCGACTCAGGGAAAATTACAATAATCGATGTAAACGATTGGCCTAGCTTTGCCCCTGTACGGAATAAAGCGGCAAAATTTATAGCGAATTAATCTATGACAAGCTAATAAATAGTGGAAATTAAGAGGCAAAAAAATGATAAAAATTGCTGGCATTAGAAGACATGTAGCTTATTCACCAAATCACATAAGTAATGATACAAAGATATTTCTGCGCACAGTTGAAAAACTAAATGATAAGGGATTTGATATTACTATTTATGAAGAGCAGGATTTGACCTATATAGATATTAAAGAATCTATTATATTTTCTATGGCGCGGGGAATGGAAAGCACTCTAAAATTAAAAGAGCTCGAAAAAGAAGGTCGGCTGATAATTAATTCACCGCAAGGTTCAATCAATAGTTACAGAGTTAATATGGTCAGAATACTTCCTGAAAACGGAATCCCTTTTCCCAAAAGCTTTGTAATTAAAGTGGAAGAAAAGGAAAAAATAAAATTTAAGGATTTTAATAGTCGTAAAATCTGGATAAAAAGAGGAGATGTTCACGCTGTGCATCGGGAAGATGTAACAATAGTTTATTCAGAAGAAGAGAAAGAAAATATTATTTCGGAATTTGCACGAAGAGGAATACAAAAAGTAGTATTACAAGAGCATCTCGATGGCGATGTAGTCAAATTTTATTCAGTGGCTAATACGAATTTTTTCCATTGGTTTTATTTAAATGGCATAAATCATAATCCTTTTGATATAAATCTGCTTAGAGAATTGGGCAATGAATCAGCCGGGGCAATCGGGTTGGATGTATATGGAGGCGACGCAATTATTTCGCGAGATGGAACTATTTCTATTATTGATATAAATGATTGGCCAAGTTTTGCGCCGGTACGCGAAGAAGCAAGTTCCTCAATAGCCGAACTAATTGTTAGAAAAATAAATAATTTTTTTGTGGAGAGATGATATGGAAGTAGAACGAAAAATCGAATATGCCTCTGTTCTTACAGAAACTCCCGGTCCGAAATCATTGGCATTGTTTAATGAAGAGCAGAACTACATTGCTCCGGGCATTCAAACCATTGCGACACGTTCAAAAATTGCTATTGAACGTGGTCAGGGATGTTTTGTCTATGATGTTGACGGTAACAGGTACATTGATTTTTTTGCAGGTGTCGGTGTCGCAAGTCTTGGGTACAATCATCCGGTTTACAACAAAATGATGAAAGAACAACTTGATAAAATTCATGTTGGCAGTTTCACTTCTGAAAATAGAGTCAAGCTTACCAAACTTCTTTCTGAAATTGCAATAGGTGATTTAAGATGGAGCCAATTTTACAGCGGCGGCGCTGAAGCTGTTGAAGCAGCTCTTAGAATGGCAAAATCATACACAAAGAAAAATGAGTTTATAGGATTCTGGAATGGATTTCACGGCAAAACTGTTGGTGTACTTGGATTACTTGGAGATAATTTTAAGTTTGAACTCGGTCCTCTACCACCAGGAATTTATACCACTCCTTATGCTGATTGCAGACATTGTGAATTTAATAAAACTTTTCCTGGTTGTAATTGGGAATGTGTTGATCACATAAGAAAAAAAATTAGATATGAAACAACAAACAATATAGCTGCAATCATTGTAGAGCCAATTCAAGGAACCGCAGGAAATGTTGTACCTGCTCCAGGATATCTAAAAGAATTAAGAAAACTTGCCGATGATATTGGAGCATTATTAATCTGTGATGAAATGATAACCGGATTTGGAAGAACAGGAAAAATGTTCGGGACTCAACACGAAAATATTATCCCTGATATCATTACAATTGGAAAAGGATTTGGCGGCGGATTTCCAATAACCGGAGTTATGTCTCGCAAAGAAATAATTTTTGCCAAACCTTTTGGTAATCCAAGTGGAAGTTCCTCCAGTTATGGCGGAAATCCATTTGCATCAACAGCGGCTTATGCTACCGTTAAAACAATTATTGAAGAAGGTTTAGTTGAAAATTCTGCAACAGTTGGTGCTTTTATGCTCGAAAAACTTAACGAGATGAAGTCAAGAATTCCGATTATTGGGGATGTGCGTGGCAAAGGTTTAATGATTGGGATTGAACTTGTCAAAGGTAAAGATTCAAAAGAAAAACTTGATAAAAAATATACCGAAATGGTTTTTCAGGAATGTCTGAAACGCGGATTGATTTTAATGGGATATAATGCAGATATAAGAGTTTATCCACCTTTAATCATCACAAAAGAAATTGCAGAAGAAGGTATGCAGATTATGGAGGAAGCATTTACTTATGTGGCTGAACAAATTAAAAATTGAATCAACATATAAATCAACTGATACTGAAGAATTTCTCGATAAAATATTTTATCGGAGAGTGGGTTATGCAATGGCTCTTGCTTCGAAGTCATTGGGACTCACACCAAATAATGTAACATTTATCAGCGTTATTTTTGGTGTGGTTGCAGGTAATCTATTTTATTATCAAGATATTACTTTAAACATAATTGGCGTCATTTTCCTTATAATAGCTGAAGCGCTGGACGGAGCGGACGGGCAGCTTGCTCGAATGACCAATACTTATTCACGTTACGGTAGAATATTTGATGGGGTAGCCGGTAATTTATGGTTTATAAGTATCTACCTTCATATGTCCGCAAGGTTTATTATAGAAGGTGGAACACCGTTTATATTACTGATTGCATTGATTTCCGGAATTAGTCACTCTTTTCAGAGTGCAATGGCAGATTACTACAGAATCTTCTATTTGTATTTCACTCAAAATAAGAATAAAGATATTGATGATCTTAGTGAGGTTAAAGAAACATATTCCAGACTATCCTGGATAAATGCACCTTTTAAGAAATTCCTGCTTAGGGTTTATATAAATTATATTCGTCAACAACATATCCTTGCAAAGAATGTTAGAAGCCTTTACAGGTATGTTGAAGATAGTTTTAATGGTATCGCCCCGCAATGGTTTAAAGAGGAATATAGAAATCTAAACAAACCAATGATTAAGTATCAGAATATTTTAACTACTAATACAAGAATGATTGTTCTGTTTATTTCAGTCTTTTGGGGCAATATCCTTTACTATTTTCTTTTTGAATTAATAGTACTCAATCTGGTGCTGATCTACTTTGTAATTAAGGAAGAAAAGATTCATAAATACTTATTTGAGTTTGTGAAAGGTAAAAAGGAATTATCAAATGCTTAAAGGAGCTATAGTTGGTTTTGGCAAAATAGCAAGAACAAATCATCTTGTAGCTTTTCGATCAGAAGAATTAAAAACAAGTATTGATATAACTTCTGCGGTTGAATCAAATGCTAACACAAGAGAAAACTGTAAGAAAGAGTATAACGAAATAAATTTTTACGAATCATTAGACAAAATGTTTGAAACCGAGAAGATTAATTTTATTGATATAACTACTCCGCCTAAATATCATAAAGAAATTATAGAGTGGGCAATTGATAAAGGCATTCATATTATTTGTGAAAAACCATTTACTACATCTTACGCCGAAGCAACAGAACTATATAAAACTCTTATCGAAAAGAATATATTGTTCGTACCTTGTCATCAATATAAATATTCTCCTCTGTGGGGCGAGTTCAAATCTTTTGTTGATGAATTAAATGATAATGAAAGAATATTTCTCCAATTCAATGTTTTCAGAACAGGTGCTGATCCGGGTTTGAGTGTTAATCTTCCGCCGTGGAGATTAAATAAGGAAATCAGCGGAGGTGGAATTTTGTCTGATACAGGCTTTCACTATCTCTACCTTTCAAACTGGTTGTTGGGCAAGCCATTAAGGGTAACTACGGTTAACCAAAATCTTGCGCACAATCAATATCAGGTTGAGGATACATCTCAAATAATTTTAGAATATCAGCAAGGAATTATACAAATTAATCTCAGCTGGGCTTATCACTCCCGCCGAAATGAAGCAAAACTGATTTCTAAGAGTGGAAGTCTTTTCTATGATGGCGATAGCTATATCATAAAAACTAAAAATGAGAAAAGTGAAAAAATATCTGTGCCCGATGCTTCTGATAAATCCCATTATACAAATCTTTATATAAAACTCTTTTCTGATTTTACAAAATCTGTTCAGAACAAGAATTTTCATAAAAAAGGATTGGAAGACGCATACAACACAATTTACTTGCTGGATAAATGTTACCAATCTGCTTGCAAAAACAAGACAATAGAATTATACAATGAGTAAAAAATCCAAAATAATATTGTTCTTAGTCGGTCTTACAATATTTACTTATCTGGTTTGGGATTTCGGATTAAATAATATTTTATCAAACCTTTATAAAACCGGCTGGTATTTTATTCCCGTTATTGGTGTATGGTGTTTCGTCTATTTTTTTAATGCACTTGCCTGGAAATTTATACTTGGAAATAATAAACATAATTTCCCATTCTATAAAATATTTTCCCTAACCATCAGCGGATTTGCAATTAATTACATTACGCCATTTGTTGGACTGGGTGGCGAACCATATCGTATTGCAGAACTAAAAGCGCAGCTGGGAACAAGTAGGGCGGTTTCTTCTACTATCCTGTATTCAATGATTCACTTTCTTTCTTCTTTTATTTTCTGGATACTAATTATTTTGCTTGCGTTCATTACACTAACCCTTACAGTAGCAACTAAGCTATCTTTGTTAATTGCACTGATAGTGTTTTTGGTAATAACATATTTTTTTATCACACGCCACAAAAAAGGGGTAGTAAAATCTTTATTTAATATCTCTTTAAAAATCCCTTTCATAAATAGAGTTTTTGTCCCCCTTTTTAATAAAAAAGAATCAATTCAAATAATCGATGAGCAGATAACAGATCTATATTTAAATCGAAAACTGAATTTTTATTTAGCACTATCAAGTGAAATTATTTCACGGATTATTGGATCACTTGAATATTTGTTTATTCTAAAGGCAATTGGAATTAATATAACTTTTATTGAGGCATTGTATATCAATGCTTTTTCCGCTTTTATGATAAATCTTTTTTTCTTTATGCCTTTAGAATTGGGTTCCCGCGAAGGTGGGCTTATACTTGTTTTAGAAACTTTAAATATAACTTCTTCGCTTGGTATTTATGTGGGATTGGTAAATAGAATACGAGAACTTTTCTGGATATTAATTGGAATTATTCTCATTGCGCTAAGCGGGAAAAAAGCAAATCCGGATTTATTAACTGAGACAGATTATGAAAAAAGCACTGTTATTTGATTTTGGCGGAACACTTGATACTGATGGAATTCACTGGAGTGAAAAATTCTTTGATCTTTATAATCATTTCCATATTCCACTTACAAAAGCAAATTTTAGGGAAGCTTTTGTTTATTCTGAACGGACTATTTCTAATATCATTAAACCAGATTTCAGCTTAAAGCAAACTCTTAAATCTCAAATAGCATATCAATTAGAATATTTTAAAAAGAATAATCTGTTAAAAGAAGATTTTTCACAAAACATTAACAAACTAACAGATTGGTGTTATAGTTCTGTAATTGAAAATGTGAAAATCACTAAAGAGATATTAAATCAGCTTTCAAATGAATATTTGCTTGCACTTATTTCTAATTATTATGGAAATATTGAGATAGTTCTAAAAGAACTTTCAATCAAAAAGTACTTCGCTTTCATTGTTGATTCTGCAGTAATCGGATTCAGAAAACCAGATCCAAAAATTTTTCAGTTCGCTTTGAATGAATTAGGCGTAAATCCCAATAATGCTGTTATGATTGGCGATTCTTACAACAATGATATTGTTCCGGCAAAGTTAATTGGTTGCAAAACAATTTGGATAAATAACAGAGGATGGAACGAACAAAACGAAAATGATAAAGCAGATTTTATTATAAAATCATTTAAGGAGTTACCTGAAATTTTAAAAACGATAAATAAAGTCATATAAATATTCATTATTCTAAAGAAGGAGAGAGAAAAATGGAATCAAAAATGATTGAAAATCCCGATGGTAAACTTGGTGTTTTAATTGTCGGGTTAAATGGTGCAATATCAACAACATTTTTAGCCGGCATCTATGCCATTAGAAAAGGATTGGCAAAGCCAATCGGCTCGCTTACACAAATGGGTACAATTAGAATCGGAAAAAGATCCGATAATAATTTCCCATTGATAAAAGATTTTGTTCCACTAGCTGCTATTGATGATCTGATTTTTGGTGGCTGGGATATAAGAGATGAAACCTGTTTTGAAGCTGCCGAATATGCAAAAGTATTAAATGAAAAAGATTTGAATAATGCTGCAGAAGAATTAAAATCTTTAAAACCAATGAAAGGTGTTTTCGACCAAAATTATGTTAAGCGATTAACAGGCACTTATGTAAAAGAAGGAAAAACAAAATACGATCTGATGATGAAAATAAGAGATGATATAAAAACTTTTAAAGAATTACATTCACTTAAACGTGTTGTTGTTATCTGGGCAGCAAGCACAGAAACTTTCATACCGGTAAGCGAGGTTCACAAAACTAAAGAAGCATTTATTGAAGGGATGAAAAATAATCATCCTGATGTTTCGCCCAGCATGCTTTATGCTTATGCGGCAATTGCGGAAGGAGCTCCATATATAAATGGTTCACCAAGCTTAAGCGTTGACGCTCCGGCAATAGTAGAATTTGCTAATGAAATGGAGGTCCCGGTTGCAGGTAAAGATTTTAAGACTGGTCAAACTTTGGTTAAGACTGTAATAGCTCCTATGCTTAAAACAAGATTGCTCGGTTTAAGTGGTTGGTTTTCAACAAATATACTTGGCAATAGAGATGGAGAAGTGTTGGATGATCCCGGTTCCTTTAAAACAAAAGAAGAAAGCAAACTATCCGTAATTGATTCAATTCTTCAACCGGATTTATATCCGGATTTATACGAAAATTATTATCACAAAGTCAGAATTAATTATTACCCGCCGCGTGGTGATAATAAGGAGGGCTGGGATAATATTGATATTTTCGGTTGGCTGGGATATCCGATGCAATTAAAAATTAATTTCTTGTGTCGTGATTCTATTTTAGCAGCTCCAATTGTACTCGATTTAATTTTATTTGCTGATCTTGCAAAAAGAAGCGGAATGAAAGGTATTCAGGAGTGGATGTCTTTATTCTTTAAGAGTCCCATGCATTCGCCAGATGTTGTACCTGAACATGACCTTTTCATTCAAATGATGAAATTAAAAAATACATTGCGAAGATTAATGAATGAATCTCCAATTACACACCTGGATACGAATGGAACAAATCATTTAATAGACGAACTAGAATATTTAGATTAAATAATTAATAAAAATGATGATAAAACAAACTGCTAATAATAGACTAAAAATAAATGCTCTCTTGCTCTTATTATTTAGTTCACTTTTTTATGCCGATGTTAAAAGTCAATCAGAGATTAGCAAATCAAATGAATTTGCTTTCCTGAATAATGACTTAATTGAAGAAGTTATAATTGATTCTCTCGTTCAAAAAAATAATGACATTACAATTTCAGCACTGCCCTTCGCACTTTACAGCGAAATATTTGGTTGGGCTGTCGGCGGGTTTGTTGGAGTTCAGGGATTATCACAAAAAAATATGTCCCTTTATATGGGTGGATTAATTAGCACTAATGGAACCAAGTATGGATTCATTCAATTCAGAGAATTTTATTTACCGTTTTATCCGCGAGTATATATTGCGCCGGATATTTTAGGCGGTTACTTTGGCGTGCTTAAGGTTTACAAAGACCCGCCCGGTTCACCTCCCCCAGCAACTTCAAAAGAACGTGCGGGAAGCAATGATTCCGATGAAAATGATTATGCGGAAGTCAGCGGTTCCGATCAATGGTACGAAATGAAAGTGAGATTTTTGCTTCCAATTGGTCACGGAAAGGATAAAGTCTATTTCGCTCCGAAATTTAAAAACGGAATATTAGTCTCGGGAGAAACGGGCGGGACTCATTGGAATCCTTTTCTAAGTGGAAGGACATTTATCGATATAAAACCTTTTTACAGAAAACGTGTGGCTTTTGCTACAAATGGAATTGAATTTGCGCTTACAAGAGAGAATACAGATTATTATGTAAATCCTACACGAGGGAGCTTCCAGAAATTTGCATTTCGAAGAGATTTTGGATGGTTTGATACTATGGCACCCTGGAGTGTTGTCGAAGCAGATCTAAGATGGTACTTACCGCTTCACGAAATTTTTTCAGATAAAAATTCTCTGCCAAAAGTATTAGCTATTGATTTCTGGACTGTTAACACACTTACTTGGAATAGTTATGATATTGTCGGAATAGATCAAAATGGAAACAATATTAAAAAATTTCATCGACCACCGCCATATACCGGAGCTTATCTCGGCGGAAGATATCATTTACGGGCATATTACGAAGGCAGATTCAACGATCGCGCTGCAATTTATTATGGTGCAGAATATAGACAAATAATTTCCTGGAATCCTTTCAACGAGTGGTGGTTAACAAGAAATCTTAATATTCATTGGCTGCAATTTGCTTTGTTTGGAGAAATCGGCAGAGTTGCCTCTGATTGGAAATTATCAACATTGCATTCCGATATGAAATGGTGTGCCGGTGCCGGTATTCGAATATTTATGAATAATTTAATATTAAGATTGGATAATTCTTTTGGCAAAGAAGGAATGTATATTCAAATGTTTGTTGACCATGCGTTTTGATATTTACTGAAAATCGGTTCCGTATCAAGCAATTTGAAAGATAAAGTAAGAATACTTAAACGATATATTTAAAATCCTTTGATATACATTTGAGAAATATCTGATAATCTTTTTAATATCCTGCAAGCCGCACATTAAATAAATGAGTCATAGGATTTATTGAGCTTAGATTTTTCCGCATTTTAAGAGTAAGTGAATTGAATACTTTATACAAACTAAACTATTCTGACCTAAGTCAATGAATTTAATTTGTAATGGAAATAGTTTAAACCTGCTATAAAAAAAGGAGAATATGATGAAGATTAATATCCCTTTATCCTTAAAATTTAAACACGCTGAGACCTACAATCACCTCGCCAATGCAAGCAAATTGGTGGCGTAGAACTAAGACTATTGTTATAGCTCTTAATAGATTGGTTGAAGTAACAAAGGGAAAAAATAAAAATGATATCGTTGATTTAGCTCAACAATTGAAACTACAAGCAAAAATAGAAGAGGAAGTTACCTATCCAACTGCACTATTGTTTGGAGAGTACTTGTAAATAAAATCAAATTATTAATTAAGGAGGATACTGCTATGATACTCAAATCAAAAATTGCAATGATATCATTTTTAGCGTTGTTTACTTTTATCCTGTCAGATTCCACTTTTGCTCATTGTGATTCGATGGAGGGTCCAGTTGTTAAAGCTGCTCAAAAAGCTCTCGAAACAGGTAATATTAATTATGTATTAATCTGGATTAAAGCTGAATATGAGTCGGAAATCCAAAATCTCTTCGATAAAGTATTGCGTGTCAGAACACTTAATAATGAAGCTCTGGAATTAGCTGATATGTATTTCTATGAAACTGTTGTCAGGCTTCATAGAATGGGTGAAGGTGTTGGTTATACCGGATTAAAACCCGCAGGTTATAGACCAGAAGAAGGAATTGAAGCTGCAGACATCGCAATTGAAAAAGGTTCAGTTGAAGAAATTCTTCAACATGCAGATAAATCCAAACATTCGGATGTAATAAAGTATTTTAATGATGTTCAACTAAAGAAAAATTATAAAGTAAATGATATAAAAGCCGGGAGAGAATTTGTTGAGGCTTATGTTCATTTTATCCATTATGTTGAAAAGCTATTTAATACAGACAAAAACGAGAATCAACATAACACGCACAATCAAAATCATTTTTAACAAAATGAGGATATTATGAAAAAATATTGGATCAGCTTTTTAAGTGTGATTATTGTATCCTTTACTGTACTTAGTATAATCGGTATAAAAATTTACCAGCAAAAACCTCCCATACCGGAAAGAATTGTAACGAAAAACGGAGAAATAGTCTTTACGAAGTCTGATATTCAGGAGGGGCAAAATGTATGGCAGGCAATGGGTGGAATGGAATCTGGTTCGGTTTGGGGACACGGAAGTTATGTTGCACCTGATTGGACTGCTGATTGGCTCCATCGTGAGTTGGTAACTGTCCTTAATATTTGGTCGGCACAAAATTATGGGACAGAATTCAGCAAGCTAACGGCAGAGCAACAATCATCTCTTAAGGCAAAATTAATAGAGATGTATAGAACAAACACGTATAATGATCAAACAGGTGAAATTCAAATAGCTAACGAAAGATATGATGCGATTAAAGAAAACATTAAGCACTTTAATAACGTCTTTACAAATGGGAATGATGATTATGCAATTCCCAAAAACACTTTAAGTGATCCTGAAAAACTAAGAAAGCTTAATGCATTCTTTTTCTGGAGCGCATGGGCTGCATCTACTAACAGACCTAATGAAAATTTTACCTACACAAATAATTGGCCTCACGAAGAATTAATTCAGAATATTCCTACTCCCGATACAATTGTTTGGACTGGAGTAAGTATCATACTGTTGTTGCTTGGCATTGGTGGAATGGCGTGGTATTACGCCGCAAACAAAGGCACGGTAGAACACAAAGATTTTCCAAAAGAAGATCCACTATTGGGAGCTACAGTAACACCTTCTCAAAAAGCTGTTATTAAATATTTCTGGATTGTTTCATTGCTTTTTCTTCTGCAAATAATTTTAGGAGTGGTTACTGCACATTATGGAGTAGAAGGCGGAGCTTTTTATGGAATACCTATAGCCGAGATTTTTCCATATGTAATTACACGAACCTGGCATATTCAGCTAGGGATTTTCTGGATTGCAACCGCCTGGCTCGCCTCTGGTCTTTACATCGCTCCTGCTGTTAGTGGTGTTGAACCCAAGGGACAAAAATTAGGCGTTAATATTCTTTTTATCGCTTTACTGGTAGTTGTTCTTGGTTCAATGGCAGGTGAATGGCTTAGTATAAAACATTTATTGCCTGAAAATTTCTGGTTTTACTTCGGACATAGTGGTTATGAATATATTGATCTTGGCAGATTTTTTCAGATTTCACTTTTAATTGGATTATTTTTGTGGTTATTCCTGATGTGGCGTGGAATCAAACCTGCTCTCAAAAAAAATAACGAACAAAAACCTATTCTTACTCTATTTTTAATTTCTACAATTGCTATTGCTTTATTTTACGGAGCTGCATTGATGTACGGAAAGCATACAAATCTCGCAATTGCCGAATATTGGCGCTGGTGGGTAGTTCATCTTTGGGTCGAAGGATTTTTTGAGGTTTTTGCTACAGTTGTAATTGCATTTTTATTTGCCAGATTAAACCTGATATCTATTAAAACTGCAGGACAGGCCACCGTACTTTCAGCAACAATTTTTCTTTCTGGCGGAATTATTGGCACACTTCATCATCTCTATTTTTCCGGAACTCCAATGATTGTGCTGGCATTAGGCTCCGTATTCAGCGCTCTTGAGGTTGTACCACTTATGTTTGTTGGTTATGAAGCGTGGGAAAATATTAAACTTTCAAGATCGACTGAATGGGTGAAAAAATATAAATGGGCAATCTACTTTTTTGTCTCGGTTGCTTTTTGGAATATGCTGGGAGCAGGACTTTTCGGGTTTATGATTAATCCCCCAATTGCCCTTTATTATATGCAAGGACTAAATACTACTCCTGTTCACGGACACGCTGCATTGTTTGGAGTTTATGGAATGCTCGGAATTGGATTAATGCTATTTTCACTACGCGGAATTAGACCGGATATCGAATGGAATGAAAAACCAATTAAATGGTCTTTCTGGCTGATAAATTTTGGATTATTTGCCATGGTTACCTTTAGTTTACTCCCTGTCGGTTTAATGCAAACCTGGGCTTCAGTTGAACACGGTTACTGGTACGCAAGGAGCGCTGAATTTTTGCAAACCAGCACAATGCAAACATTAAGATGGCTGAGAGCATTTGGCGATTCAATTTTTGCAATTGGTGCAATTATCCTCGTCTATTTTTTTTTCCAATTGTCTATTAAGTTCTTAAAAAATAAATAAAACAATTAGTGAGTAATATAATGAACGATGAAATTAATAAAGTGTCACTAGCCGATTCAATTGCTTATCAAAATGGCTCAATTGTCAGTAAACAGATTCTTAAAAAAACGAGCGGAAACATAACACTTTTTGCTTTCGATAAAGAAGAATCTTTAACAGAGCATACTTCACCTTACGAGGCTGTTGCTTACGTCGTCGAAGGCGAAATGGAAATAACAATAGGCGGAAAGGTTAATAATGTTAAAACTGGAGAACTAATTATAATGCCACCAAATATTCCACATGGATTAAAAGCGATAGACAGATCTAAACTGCTTTTGATTATGATAAAATAATTTGTTGTATATCATCGGGCGGAATTTCTTATTTATTTATAAGTCCCGGATTCTTAACTCGGAATTTTTAATACAATCTCCTACTGAGATTCCGCCCCGATAATTACCGCTCAAAACGATACCTTTATTCTTTTTTTCAAATTGTTCAATATAACTTTCATGCTCGATGTAACCGAGATTATACTGAGGAATTGCTTTTTCCCACATTATAGATTCAATAATTATCGGCTCACCTTCAATTTTCATTATCTCATGAAACTCCGAAAGCACAATTTTTATTAGCTTGGATTTTTCCATATTAAAAATCTGAGGCGAACGAGCACCACCGATAAACAACGTAAAGGCTGCTTTATCGTCGGGGCATCTATTCGGAAAGATCGACGAACTCCATATTGCGCCGAGGAAATGCTTTTTTTCTTTTGACGGTATCAGGAATCCAAAACCGTCGAGTTTCCTTTGTATATCCGATTTTTTATAACCCAGATATAGCACCATTACCGGCGGATAATAAATTGAATTTAGATGCTCAGCCAGCTTATCGTCGAGCTCACAAAAAACTTTTGAAGCAACATATGCCGGCAATGTAGAAATAATTGAATCTGCTATTAGACTCTCCTGCTTACCATCCAATTCAAATATAACCTTCCATTGATGATCGTTAGTACCCAATACATTCAATACTTGTGCATTAAAGACGATTTTATCTTTCAAATTTGCCGCAATTGAGTTGGGCAGCGATTGCATTCCTTCAATAAAAGAAAACATTTTTGCACTCTGTTTCGATTCCTCGTTTCGTTGTTTTCTTTCTTTTGCGCCTTTAATCATACCCTTGATTAATCCGCCGTAGACTTCCTCGAGTCTGTATAATTTTGGGAAAGCCGATTTAACACTCAATTTTTCGGGGTCGCCGGCAAATACTCCACTCACAAAAGGATCAATTGCATAGTCGAGAAATTCATTGCCGAGCCGTCTCCTGACAAATTGAGCAATACTCTGATAATATCCGTCGTCGGATTTTGAAATAAACGGTTCCGCCATCAATCTGAATTTTGCACCCGTAGAAAACAAATTTGTTTTAATAAACGAAAGCGGGCTCATCGGCAGTGGGATTAATTCACCGTTTTTCAAAATGTATCGTTTCGATGCCGAACTGTTAGCATAAATCATTTCATCGTTAAGTTGTACTTCATCAACCAATTTCTTAATCAATGGAGTCGTTTCCAATCCACTGTTTGGTCCATAATCAACCAGGAAGTCATCAATCCTTCTTGAAACCATCGACCCGCCAGGCTCATTTTTTTTCTCGAGGATTATTACATCAAACCCATTTTTAACAAGCCAGTAAGCAGTCGATAGTCCTGATATACCTGCTCCGAGAACAATTATTTTTTTTGACATATAAAACATCCATTTATTATTTGCACATCTAAGAAATGGGAACTATAACAAAAGAATAATTTAATTTAGACCTCTTCTTTTCAGTAGAGCATCAACTTTTGGTTCCCTGCCTCTGAATTCGATATATAGCTGCATCGGTTCTTTTGTGCCTCCTTTTGCCAATAATTTTCCGAATGCATTTGCCGTTTCTTTGTCGAACAAATCGCCTTTTTCTTTAAAAGCTTCGAACGCATCTGCATCCAAGACTGCAGACCATATATAGCTATAATAACCGGCTGAGTAACCACCTACAATATGTGCAAAATTTGTCGTTTGATAACGTGATTCGATTTCAGGAATTTTACCGAGTTTATCGAAACATTTCTTCTCAAATTCTTCCACGTCGTAGATTGCAGTATCCGTTAAAGTATGCCAGTCCATGTCGAGGAATGCTGCCGCCAGATATTCTACCGTTTCAAATCCCTGATTAAACAATTTGGAGTTTTCAATTTTAGCGATTAACTCGTCCTGCATGGGTTCGCCTGTTTTGTAGTGTTTTGCATAAAGTTTTAACACTTCCGGTTCCAATGCCCAGTTTTCCATAATCTGCGAGGGTAATTCTACAAAATCGCGCGGCACCCATTTGGTTCTGTGATAAGTTGTATTCGACAAGAGTGAATGCAATGCATGTCCCAGTTCATGGAATAAAGTGTTAACTTCGTCCACACTCATCAATGCAGGTTTATCTGCAGTTGGTTTCGAAAAATTGCCGACGTTGTAAACCAGCGGCGTCACAAAATTGCCGTCAATATTCGTCTGAACTCTAAAGCTGCTCGACCATGCACCGCTTCTTTTACCGTCGCGGGGATAATAATCGGTATAAAAGATACCGATATGTTTATCATTCTCATCAACTACTTCAAAAACTTTTACGTCAGGGTGGTATGTCTGTATATCGTTTCTTTCGATGAATTTTATTCCGTACAATTTAGAGGCGACTTCAAAAGCACCTTTAAGCACATTTTCCATCTTGAAATAAGGACGAAGCATTTCCTCATCGAGATTGTACTTTTCTCTTTTCAATTTTTCAGCGTAGTACCACCAATCCCACGCTTGCAGTTTGAAATTATTGCCTTCAGATTCTATGATCTTCTGCATTTGTTTAACTTCCGATTTTGCGCGTTTTAATGCAGGAGTCCATAATTCATGCAAGAATTTATAAACCCTGTCGGGAGTTTTTGCCATATTCACTTCGAGTACATAATCCGCATGTGTTTTATAACCCAACAAATTTGCTCTTTTGACTCTCAGAGAAACAATGCGTGCAATAATTTCTTTATTATCATATTCATTATTGTTGTTGCCTCGTTTTATATACGCTTTGAATAATTTTTCGCGCAATTCTCTTTTAGGTGAATATTGCAGGAACGGTATCCAACTTGGTTTTTGAAGAGTAAAGACCCATTTGCCTTCATATCCTTTTGCCGAAGCGTTTTCCGCAGCCAGTTGAATAACGCTTTTGGGCAATCCTACCAGGTCTTCTTTGTTATCGATTACAAGTGCGACTGCATTCGTTTCCTTTAATAAATTTTCGCTGAACTTAAGAGCAAGAGAAGATATCTCCTCGTTGATCTTCCGCAATTCTTCTTTCTTTTCCGGCGGAAGGTCGGCTCCGCTACGCACGAAGTCTTTATAATAAAATTCAAGGAGACGCATTTGTTCGGGATTAAGTCCAAGCGATTCTTTTTTTTCGTAGAGAACTTTTACACGCTTATATAACTTTTCGTTAAGATAAATATCGTCTTCATGGCGCGTAAGAATAGGAGTAATTTCACGCGCTGCCTTCTGCAATTTTTCATTTGTATTCGCCTCGTTCAAAGCATCAAATAATCTCGATACCCGATCTAACATACTTCCGCTTTTTTCCATAGCTTCGATAGTATTTTCGAACGTTGGCTCTTCACTGTTGCTGGCAATTGCTTCAATTTCTTTCTTCTGCAATTCGACTGCATATTTGATAGCCGGTAGAAAATGCTCGTCTTTAATTTCGTCAACCGGAGGAGTTCCAAAGGGGGTATTCCATTCTTTTAATAAAGGATTATCCATAATTTTCTCTTGAGGAATTATTGTTGATAAAGTTATAACAAACAAAAAAATAAAGGACTTCATAACAGCTCCGATTTATCTAATTATAATTTTATTTCGGAGGTAGATAATTAATAACAAGCTCGTATAGAGCGTCTACAAACAAAGACGAATCGTTCAGTCCGTTCATAACAAAATAATTTTCAATTCCGCAATCATCTGCCACATGCCGGTATTCGATATCGAGTTCAAATGAAGTTTCAATGTGGTCTGAAACAAAACTAATCGGAATAACAAGCAAGTGTTTATTGCCATTCGATGCAAGTTTTCTAATCATTTCATCAGTTGCAGGTTCAAGCCATTTTTGTGGACCTACTTTACTTTGGAAACAGAGGTGATAGGGATGTGAATAATTTCGAGCTTTCATTACAGCTTCCATTGTCTCTTTTATCTGGTGACTGTAAGGGTCTCCTCTTTTAAGGAGATTTACCGGAGTTCCGTGGGCACTGAAAACAAGAACTATTTTATCGCGAACATTTTCGGGAAAACGTTCTATTGTTTCATCGATCCTTTGATTTAATGCAGCAATATATTTATCGTTAGTGTGATAATGGTCGATATAAATCAGCTTGTCTTCTGGTCCGCGATATTTTCTTTTCCACTCATTAAAAGACGAACCTGTTGTGGTTATTGAATAATGAGGATATAGAGGAAGTAAAAGAATATGATCGTAATTGCCGGATTCTACTTTATGCGCAACTTCATCCGTAAAAGGTTTCCAGTATCTCATTGCCACAAAAACGTCGTACTTAGAATCCGTTTGATTCAATTTTTCTTCCAGCATACTTCTTTGTTTTTCGGTCCATTCGTTAATTGGCGATTTCCCACCAATCAATTTATATTCTTCTATAACTTTTGGAGCTCTTCTGCTGGAAATAACTTTTGCAAATAACTTTTGACCAATTGGAATTTTGAATATATCAGGGTCCTGGAATAAATTAAAAAGAAACGGCTCTACGCTTTCAAGTGAATCCGGACCTCCCAAATTAAAAAGTACAACCGCATTTTTTCCCATTTTCTCTTCTTTCTGCTATTATGAATATCTAAACACGCAAATCAATTATATGGTTCGTGAATATTTTGTATTTTCTTTTTCGAGATATCTATCGAAATTCATGGCGATATTTCTAATTAATAATCTACCCATTGGAGTAACCGTAATTTTCCGATTATCAATTACAACAAGGTTATCCTCGGCAAATTTTTTCAACCCTTCGAGAGCATTTTTAAAATAGTTTTCAAATTCAATATTGAATTTATTTTCGATTGACTCAAAATCGAGCTCGAAGTCGCACATAATCCTGGTGATGACTTCGCGCCGCAATAAATCGTCGTCGCTAAGATAATATCCTCTCTCGGTCGGGAAGGTTTCGTTGTCCAGAGCTTCGAAGTATTCTTTCTCCTTTTTGTAATTCTGAGTATAAATTCTTCCGATCTGACTTATTGAAGTAATACCCATAGCATACAGATCTGCGCCGGCGTGTGTGCTGTAGCCCTGAAAATTTCTGTAGAGTTTCTTCTCTCTCAAAGCAACAGCCAGTTCATCTTCCGGCCTGGCAAAGTGATCCATCCCGATAAAAACATATCCGGCGGATGTCAGTTTTTCGATTGTCATTTTAAGAATCTGTAATTTAACTTCCGGCTTTGGTAAATCTTCAGGATTAATAAGTCCCATATGTTTTTTTAGCCATGGAACGTGAGCATAGTTAAAAACCGCTATTCTGTCGGGCGAAATGTCAATTATTTTATCAACAGTGCTTTCAAATGTTTCGAGGGTTTGAAAAGGGAGACCGTAAATTAAGTCGAGATTAATGCTTTGAAAACCGAGTTCACGCACCCAGTTTACCACTTGCCTTGTCATATCCTCGGGTTGAATTCTGTTGACGGCTTTTTGGACCTTCTCGTTGAAATCCTGCACACCCATACTTATTCTATTGAACCCGCCGTATCGTAATGCTTCAAGATGTTCTTTAGTTAACCCGCGAGGATCAATCTCGCATCCTTTCTCTGCTTCGGGCAGCATTTCGAAATTGGAATTGATATAACCGATAAAGTCTTCAATTTCATCAGGATTTAAATGTGTAGGAGTACCTCCGCCCCAATGTAATTGGATTACCTTTCTATCGGGTTTTATATAAGTCCTTAGCAAGTCGATTTCATTTTTCACGTAATTGATATATTTTTTTATTCTGTCTCGGTTCCTAGTAACAATCATATTGCAACCGCAGAAATAACAAAGCGTATCGCAAAAAGGTATATGATAATAGAGCGAAAGATAAGGTGGATTATCCTGATTATTCGTTCTGATAACTTCGTCAATAAAATTTTCCGCTTTAAACGATTCATTAAAATGCGGCGCCGTCGGATAACTTGTATATCTTGGACCGGGTCTGTCGTATTTCTTAATCAAATCGAGATTTATGTCGAACATTTCGTACCCATTTTTTTATTAAAAATTTTTTTTGCTTTCTTCTTTAATCGTGGCGACGAGAAACTTCACATTTTCCGGATCGATATCGGGTAAAATTCCATGACCGAGATTAAATATATGTCCGGAACCTTTACCGTAAGAATTAAGAACTCTTACAGTTTCTTCAAAAATTTTATCTTTACCTGCATAAAGTACAGTTGGATCGAGATTCCCCTGTAATGCTACTTTACTACCTACTTTATTTCTGACTTCATTCAGATTCATAGTCCAATCGAGGCCGAGCACATCAGCTCCGCAGTCAGCCAATTTTTCAATCGAGTAATGAACGCCTTTTGCAAAGACAATAATTGGTTGGTCCTTGCGATTAATTTTTGAGATTACTTCTTTAATATATCTGAGAGAAAATTCCTCGAAGTCGTGAGGGGTCAGAATGCCGCCCCATGTATCAAAAATCTGAACGGCATCTACTCCGGATTCCAATTTAGCCGATAAATATTCTGCCACTGCGTCAGAAATCATTCCAAGTAAACGGTGAGCAGCTTCGGGCTGGTTATAAATAAACTTTTTGACTTCCGAAAAGTTTTTTGTTCCCCCACCTTCCACCATATAGGTCATTAAAGTCCAGGGCGAGCCGGAAAATCCAATTAAAGGTACTCGATGATTCAATTCTTTTTTTGTTAGAGATACCGCATCGAGGACATATTTCAGATCTTTAACTGGGTCAATTTTTTTGAGTTTGTAAATATCGTTTGCGTTTCTGACCGGTTCGTAAAGTTTTGGTCCTTTACTTTCTACCATTTCGAGTTTCATACCCATCGCTTCGGGAATAACGAGTATGTCGGAAAAAATGATTGCGGCATCAACACCGATTATATCAACCGGCTGAATAGTTACCTCTGCTGCAAGTTCCGGTGTTTTGCACATCGTGAGAAAATCGTATTTTTCTCTTACTTTTCTATATTCGGGCAAATACCTTCCCGCCTGTCTCATTATCCAAACCGGAGTTCTTTCGGTATTTTCTTTTTTACAAGCTTTCAGAAATAAGTCGTTTTTTAAGTTCAATTTTCCTCCTTAAGCCATATTGCCTGTAGATTTATAAAACGTTATGATGGCATCTGAAATTCCATTTAGCGAAAATTCTGCCGGGACGATATTTACATTCACACCGGATTTTCTTATCTCTTTCTCGGTAGTTGTTCCGATTGCGCAAATAAAACTATCGCCAAAATAATCGGCAGGATTGTCAATGTTCATAATGCCGATAAAATTCTTGTAGTTTGACGGACTCGTAAACACGAACAGATCGGGTTTATCTTCTTTAATCAATTCAATTTTATCGGCGAGAGTATCTGAATCGTTCTGAACCGTATCGTAAATTTTCATTACTTTAACGGTGGCACGAAGTTCTATCAGTCCTTTTTGTAATTCATCCCGTGCAATTGACGAAGAGGGTAAAAGGATTTTTTTATTTTCGACGCCGATATTTTTAAATCTTTCGAGTAATCCGGCTGCGCTGAATTGTTCCGGAATTATATGAATATAATAGCCTTTTTCTGCGCACTTATCTGCAGTAGTTTTACCTGTTACTGCAATTTTTGTTTTAGAAAGGTCCAGTCCGAAATCCTCTGCTATATCATGAAAAATCGAAACTGCATTTTGTGAAGTAAAAATCAAATAGTCATAATTTCTAATTTCGGTCGAAAGGTCGATAATTTCCTTTTCGCTAAAAGCAGGGACTATTTTAATAGCCGGGAAGAAAATCAATTCGGCTCCCTCGTCAGCAAGGGGTTGCAACGAGGAATAAATTCCTTCCTCTTTCGTTATCAATATTTTTGTGTTTTCGAGTATCAATTTATCCGTTTGATTTAATGTCGGATAAAATTTTTCGTGATCCGGCACGCAACAAATCCTTCGCCAGTTTTTTACCAAGGGCTTCCGGTTTGGCGGACGAACCTCTCATTTTCTTTCTGAAAGTAATAGTACCGTCTAAACTGGCAACAACCGCGTCGAGATACAAACCGTTCGATTCTTTTTTAGCATAAGCTCCGATGGGCACCTGACAGCCTCCTTCGAGCGATTTCAGCAATGACCTCTCGGCAGCAGTTTCAACGTAAGTTTCAAAATCGTGAATCGATTTAAGAATTTCTATAGCGTCTTTATTATCATTCTTAACTTCGATACCGAGAGCTCCCTGCCCAACAGCAGGTAATATTTCTTCAGTTGATATAAAAGAAGAAATATATTTTTTAAGATTAAGTCTTTCAACTCCTGCTCTTGCAAGAATAATTGCATCCCAATCCGACTCCAGAAATTTATTTATGCGAGTCGGTACGTTTCCTCTCAAATCGACAATTTTAATATCTGGCCGTAAATGGAGTAATTGTGCTTTCCTTCTGAGTGATCCGGTTGCAACTATAGCGCCTTCGCGCAAAGATTCGATAGTAGTTCTTTTTTTTCGAGCAATCAGAACATCTTCAACCGGGTGTCTTTTTGTTACTGCGGCAAGCATCAAACCGTCGGGTAATTCAGTTTGCAAGTCTTTCAAACTGTGAACTGCTAAGTCAATCGTGCCTTTTATTAATTCATTCTCGATTTCTTTGGTAAACAATCCTTTATCGCCAATCTTCGAAAGCGATTTGTTTAATATTTTGTCGCCTTTTGTGCGAATAATTTTAATTTCAATGTCGAGATTTTTATCGACCTTTTCGAGTTGTTTTTTAATAAAATTAGCCTGCCAGAGAGCCAGTTCGCTCCCTCGGCTGCCAATAATAAGTTTACGCTTATTCAATTTTTTTCCTCTTTATTTTCTTCCGTGCCGTTTGTTTTATTATCGAGCGAGAAAAGTTCTTTAATCAAAAACGAGTGATTTGCTATATCGTCGGGATTGATGCCCTGTTCGGCAAGTTGTCTTAATTTAATTGTAGGATTATGCAATAATCTGCCTATCATCCTGCGAGTCATATCTTCTATTTTATTAAAATCTTCCGGAGTAACTTTATGTTTAATTTTTTCGAGTTCATCTTCGCGAATTGAATCGAAGAAATTCCTGAGAGATTTAATTACCGGCACAATTTCGAGAGTATTGTACCATGCAAAGAAATTCTGCATTTCTTCCATAATAATCGATTCGATTTTAGGAATTTCATTTTTTCTTTTCTGAATATTCTGGTCGACAATAACTTTTAACGATTCCATATCGTGATAAAAAACGCTGTCAATTTCTTTTACTCTCGAGTCGACATCTCTCGGAATTGCAATGTCCATAACTACAATTGGTTGTCCTTTTCTTTTTTTAACAGCAGATGCCAAATCCTCATAATGAATAATAAGATTTTCTGCACTTGTAGCGCTTATTATAATATCATAATTATGCAAATGCTCTTTAAGGGATGGGAACGGAGTAATCCCGCCTTTAACTTTTTCTGCTAATTTTTCGGCGCGTTCAATTGTACGGTTGGAAATACTTATTTTGCCAATTCCTTTGTCTCTCAAGTGAACTGCAGCCAATTCGCCAGTCTCACCTGCCCCAATAATCAACGCTGATTTTTTATCGAGATTCGAGTAGATTTTTTCGACCACTTGGACAGCGGCATAGCTGACTGTTACAGCGCCTTCTCCAATAGCCGTCTCCTTTATAGCTCTCTTTCCTACTTTCAAAGCAGCTTCGAATACTCGCTTAATTACTGAACCGGAAAAATTAATATCCTCGGAAATTTCATAAGCTTCTTTAACCTGTCCCAATATCTGGCTATCGCCAATTACCAGCGAGTCGATTCCCGCAGCAACAGAGAAAAGATGCTTTACGGCTCCGCATGAAAAATATCTTCTGAAATACTCGTTTTTAAGATTTTCTACTTTTTTAAATTCCAGCAAACTGGCAATTATCTTATTAGAATCCAGATTGTAATTGGGAAGTAGCGAATATATTTCCGTTCGGTTGCATGTCGATAAAATCACTCCTTCTTTATAATTTTCTTTTAAGTGCGATATAAATTCAATTATTTCATCACGACTAAGGTGGAGCGATTCGAGTATTTCAATCGGCGCAGTATTATGATTTATTGTAATTCCAACAAAGTTCATTTATGCAAATCTATTTTTAATAAAATGAATGAAAAGTATTTTGCAGAGTGCTCGTCAAAATCAACGAGACCATTGTAAGGACAAATCCGGTAAGCGAAAATATTATAACTTTTCTGCCATACCATTTCCCGATTAATTTGCTTGCAATACCGAGACAATAGATAATCCACACAAAGAACGTTCCGACAAGCTTCGGGTCGCCGTAACTGAAATCGGGGAAAGCGCTCGGCAGCCATATTATTCCAATAATCATTGCTACTGTTAATAAAATAAATCCAATCAATACCGAATAAAAACTGAGCTTCTCAAGTATTTCGAGACTCGGCAGTCTGTTGAAAATCAGTCCGAATTTATTTGTCTTGAGATTTTTGTAGAGTATAAGGAACAAAATTCCGTATACTGCGGAAATTGTAAAACCGGAATATCCAAGCAGTGCGCTTATTACATGTATACCCAACATTCTGTTTCTGAGCACTTCCGGCACCTGATAGTTATGTTCTATAAAGAGGGAAGAAATAATCTGAAATATTACAGAGAAAAAGAGGATGAATGTTCCGGTTCCTCTGATATCTGTGAGGAGTTCCAGTAAAAAATAAGAAAACGCAATTGAACATGCCAATAATGAAAATATTTCGAATTTACTCGTAATCGGGGTATGATCGAATTCAACCGTTCTGAAAATGATATAGAGAATGTGGGCAATTAATGTGACAAAGAGGAATATTCTCTTTGAATGCGTGAACTTACTTTTCTCCGAGAAAAAGTCGAAAGCGTAGACCAAAAATACAATTATGTATAAGAACGGTAGCAATATATTGAAAAACGAAATAGTAGATAGCATATACTTTATTAATTTTATTTGTTAATCATAAATTAACAAATTATTAGCAAAAAAGCCGTTAATCTTTCATGTCATAGAAGACAATATTTCGCGATAAAAAAGCATTAACATTTCCTCATTGCAGCGAATTTTGATATTTTTAGATCAGTAATTGAGAATTAAACAGTAAAGGAAATTTATGAACACAGAAAAAAGTGAAAAATTGTTTGAACGAGCGCAGAAATTAATTCCGGGCGGAGTAAATTCGCCTGTCAGAGCATTTAAATCCGTCGGGGGAACGCCGCTTTTCATAACTAGAGGCAAAGGTTCCAAAATGTTCGACGTCGACGGCAATGAATTACTCGATTACATTGGTAGCTGGGGACCTCATCTATTCGGGCATAATCCTCCTTTTATAAAAGATGCACTACTAAGAGCAATTGAAGAAGGCACAAGTTTCGGAGCTCCCACAGAAATTGAATTAAAAATGGCAGAATTGATTTGCGAACTGGTCCCATCGGTCGAAATGGTACGAATGGTAAACAGTGGCACAGAAGCTACAATGAGCGCTATTAGAGTAGCCCGCGGTTTTACAGGCAAAGAAAAAATAATCAAATTCGAAGGCTGCTATCACGGACATGGCGATTTCTTTTTGATTAAGGCTGGCAGTGGTGCTCTAACTTTCGGCGTTCCAACCAGTCCAGGCGTTACAAAAGGAAACGCAGCAGATACATTACTGGCTGAATTCAATAATATCGAGTCGGTTAAAAAAATAATTTCCCAAAACAAAGGCGAAATTGCAGCCCTGATTCTCGAACCAATTGTTGGAAACATGGGAACCGTCAAAGCCGATGGCAATTTCATAAAAGAATTGCGCGATCTGTGTTCTGAAGAAAAAATTGTATTGATATTCGACGAAGTAATGACGGGATTTAGAGTGGCTGCAGGCGGCGCTCAGGAAATTCTCGGCGTTAAGCCTGATATGACAACATTCGGAAAGATTATAGGTGGCGGACTACCCGTAGGTGCATATGGAGGCAAAAAAGAAATCATGGAAATGGTTTCACCTGTTGGACCGGTCTATCAAGCAGGAACTTTAAGTGGCAACCCGCTGGCAATGAACGCCGGATTTGCAGCGCTCTCCTACATCAAAAATAATCTGAGCATCTACGACGAACTCGAAAAAAAATCCTCACTCCTGGCAGATGGGATTATTAATGCTGTCAAGTCTGCAGGTAAGAATTTTCAACTAAATCGAGTCGGCTCAATGATGACTCTCTTCTTTACAGAAGAACCTGTTTACGACTTTAAGACCGCTATTAAATCCGATACGGTGCTATTCGGCAAATTCTTCCATTCGATGTTAAAGAGAGGAATTTATCTTCCTCCGGCGCAATTCGAAGCGCTTTTCGTTTCTACAGCTCATACTGAAAATGATATTAATACAACTATTAAAGCAGCTGAAGAATCTTTGAAAGAAATATTATGATTTTCCCGGCGGATTAAGCTCTGTCGGATTTTTTTAGTATACTCCTTTCGCATTCAAATGGAGAGTGTATTTTTTATCGCTGCCCTGAATATGTCCCACAAGCCAGTCCTGGAGGAAATTCATAACATTAATACTTAATGTGGTATTCCCTTTACCGTAACTATCTATTAATTCTTTCAACTGATTAATTAAATTCTGGTGTGTCTGTCTGTGGAATGTAAGTTCGCTGTAACCATATTTTTCCATCAGTTTTTCTTCATAAGAAAAATGTGAATGAGTATACTCAAGAAGTTTGTCAAATATCTTACCCAAAGCCTGCTTACTATTGCCTACTTTCATTGCATCGTGAAGTTCATTGATTATTTCCAGTAGCTTTTTATGCTGCTCGTCAATACTTTTAATATTGACAGAGTACGAGTCGTTCCACTTTAATAAAGACATTATACCTCCAATTTTTAATATATTATCGATAGAAAAATTAAAAAGTGTAGTATGACATTCGTACCGTCTTACATTAAACTTCTCGAATCAGGTGAACTTGAAATGCGGGCTGAATTAGCTTACAAAAAAATGTACGAATGTACTGTATGTCCAAAAAATTGCCATACTGATCGGATAAATTATAAATACGGTTTTTGTATGAGCGGACCTTTACCTATTGTTTCTTCATATACTCCTCATTTTGGTGAAGAGCCTGTTCTTTCTGGTACCAAAGGAGCTGGCAATATATTTTTTGGAAATTGCAATTTGAGATGCATCTATTGCCAGAATTACCAGATTAGTCAAAATTGGGAATCTGAAAAATTCAACGAAGTTTCCCACGAACGACTGGCAGAAATAATGCTCGAATTACAGGAGATGGGCTGTCACAATATCGGACTTGTATCGCCTACTCATTTTAGCGGCACAATACTCAAATCAATTTATATTGCTGCAAAAAAGGGACTGCGTCTTCCAATAATTTACAACTCGAACGGATATGATTCGGTAGAGATGCTGAAATTGTACGACGGTGTGATTGACATATACTTGCCCGACTTCAAATACGGAGACAGCAAATATGGTAAACTTTATTCCAATGCAAAAGATTACTTTGAAGTAGCAGGAAAAGCAATTAAGGAAATGTACCGACAGGTAGACTCCAAACTGATTTTCGAAGGCAACACAGTAGTGCGAGGACTGATAATCCGTCACCTGGTTTTACCCAATGACCTTTCTGAATCAGAAAAAGTTTTCAAATTTATTGCAGAAGAACTCGATCGTGATGTTCATATCTCTTTAATGTCGCAATATTACCCAGCACACAAAGCCATTAAGGAGCCATTACTGAGCAGAACGTTACGTCCTATTGAATATTACAAAGCCATTGAACTGATGGAAAAATATGGTCTAAGAAACGGATGGATACAGGAATTGGAAAGTTATAATTACTATCGCCCCGATTTCGATTACGATCGGAAAAATCCTTTTGGGATTTAATTAAACATACAAATGTTCGTATCTATGAAATATTCGTTCAAGTCTTTCGGTCAATTGTGAAAGGATATCTGTTTTCAAAAGACAGCCTTCTATCCTGTAAGAAATTAATTTTTCGATATGTTCCCTTTCACTATTTGTCGTTAAAGCTATCACAGGCACGTTGTAAGTCTTTAATGTTTCCAGGAATCCGAGCCCGCTTTCAAAGTTCGTGTCCGTGTCGACAAATACCATTCTTGGTTTTCTTCGGTCGATTTTATCGAGTGCCTCTTTTTCAGAACTTGCTTCAACTACAGTCGTAATGAATTTCTTTTCGATAAACTTTTTCAGTAATCCCCTAAATTTGAGGTCATTATCAATAAGCAAAATATAACTCATTTTAATCCCTCTTTTATCTATCTGTATTATCGTAAAAAAAAGGGGGTAAATTTATAGCTCAATAGTAAAAATTTTTATAAAAATAGATTATATAAAAAGACTATTGAAACATCCTTTCGACAATTTTCTTGTTTTGGTGGTTATAAATATTTTTTCCATCCGCAGTAAAAAGGTAATCGATCCTTTGTTTATAGAATTCGGTTATTTTACTGCGAACCATTTTAAGTGTACTGTTGAGGAAATGATTTTGCTCTGTAAAGGCTTCGCCCAGAAGGGCAAAAGTAGCCGGTAGCCATCTTTCTGGAAATTCTCCTGCAAATTGACCTCCTTGTTTGAATTTTGATATCTCGTCGTCGATCAATTTTATGACGGTATTCTGCCCTTCATCTGTTTTATGAGATAAGTTTTTCTCTTCGAGGTATAGTCTAACCTGTTCTTTATTAGGAACAATAAGAGCTACTGTATAAGGTGATTGATTATTGTAAAGCATAATCTGATCGATGTATCTGGAATTTTCTGTAAGAGATTCTTCAATTCCTTCGGGTGAATATTTCTCTCCGTCGCTGGCAATTAAAAGCGATTTGAATCTGCCCAGTACATAGAGAAAACCATCTTCGTCGAGATACCCGAGGTCGCCGGTAAAAAGCCATCCATCTTTGACCGTTTCTGCGGTAGCTTTTTCGTTCTTCCAGTAACCGGCCATTACATTTTCTCCTTTAACCACAATTTCACCTTTTTGACCGATGGGCAATTCGTTTCCGTTTTCGTCGCATATTTTAATTTCAAGGTTATCTACAATTCTGCCCGAAGAGCCGAGTTTATGTTTAGCCGGTACATTTGCCGAAATAATTGGTGCTGCTTCGGTTAAACCGTAGCCCTGAAGCATAGGAATCCCAATTGCATAAAAAAACCGCTGTAATTCGATATCGAGCAAAGCTCCGCCACCGATAAAAAATTCAAGTTTTCCGCCGAAATTTTCGCGTATTTTCGAAAAAAGGATTTTATCATATAGTTTATAGAGTGGTTTTAAGAATTTTCTTTTTCCTCTTCCCCTGTTCCATCCCTCGGCATTGTATTTATAAGCCAATTTAAGAGCATGATTAAAAATCTTTTCAACCCGTTCTCCTTTTTCACGAATTCCTTTTTCGATATTCTTTCTGAAATTCTTTGCCAGTGCAGGTACACTCAAAAGAAAAGTCGGTTTTATTTCTTTAATATTTTTAGGGATGTTTTTCAGAGTTTCCATCGGAGTCCGGCCTAATTCAACAGCTGCCAGCGATGCTCCGTTATACATTAAAGTATAAATCCCAGCAGTATGCGCAAAAGCATGGTCCCACGGTAATATTAACAACGTTGTGTACCATTCAGGGATTGGCAAAAGGCCAGAGGCCTGTTCTACGTTTGCTGTATAATTTCTGTGAGATAAAACTATTCCTTTCGGATCGGCTGTAGTACCCGAAGTATAACAGATATTTGCATAATCGTTTTCTTTAACTGATTCCATTCTTTCATTCAAGATATGTCTGTTTGATTTTAGAAATTCCTCTCCCATTTCAAATAAATCTTCGATGTATAATTCATCATCCTGAAGATCCTCAATTTTATCGAGCACAATTGTTTTTTCGAGTTCAGGTAGATCCTTTTTAATTCCTCTTATTTTATGTAGCTGTGAGGCTGAAACAACGGCGACTCTCGCACCTGAATGGTCAAGTCGAAATTTCAAATCGTTAAGTTCATCAATTTTAACAGAAATAGGGACATTTACTGCACCGGTATATAATATCCCTAACTCACTAATAACCCAGTAATTTCTCCCTTCAGATATTAAAGCAAGACGGTCTCCTTTGTTGATACCCAACGAAATCAAACCTGCGGCAAAATTGTAGACAAGCCTTTTCACTTCAGAATATGTCAGCCCTTGATATATTCCGTTTCTCTTTTCTTTAAGAAAAACATTCGATGAATATTTCGAAACGCTTGTTTCGAACATATTGATAATGGTACGTTCCATAATTACACCTGCAGTTATAAATGATTAATGCTAAAATAAGAAGAAAAGAGAAACAGGAAAATTTAAAATAAAAAAGCCCGGACTGTGCCGGGCTCATTCTTAAAAAAATTTTCAAGCCAGCGATTCTTTAGACCGCCTTGAAGCCGATATTATAAATCCGATTACCATCACTACCACACCAAGCCATACAAGACTGATAAACGGTTTTATACTGACTTCTACTGTTAATACTTCTTTAGGAGTTTGAATGGGAATATTTTCTGAAGAAAGAGGTTGCAGTACTATTGTTATCTCACCGCCTGTTGCATTCATATTTGCAAGTGCGATTTTAAGGTCGGCTTCTTTGAGTTCTGCATTGTGAAATTCCTGTTGACCACTCGCACTTTCCATATATGGCTCCAGGTTAAAAGTTTTGCCATTGTAAGTTACTCTAAGATTTGCGCCGATTTTGAATTTTCCACCGCTCATCATAGCAGTCATATCTTCAGGCAATATGAAATTTGTGAATTCAATCTTCATCCCTCGGTAGTCGATTACATCTCCTTTCTTCATGTTAATCGTCTCTCCGCCGTCTGATGGATTTTCTTCATCATAACTTACGGGCGCCACATAAAAATCTTTAGTTAAACCCACTAAAATATCGGGTTCACGCATTAAACTATTATTGAATTCAGCAATATACATAATAGGAGCCGCAACCTTTATATCATCACCATCTTTGATTTCTACATTAAATGCATATTTCTTACCCCCTTCGATAGGTTGATAACCGGCAAAGCTCAACTGATAGTCCCATAATTCTACTTTTTCTCCTTTAACCAGGTCAACCTGTTCACTTTTAGTGTATCCTGCAGTTGCGGCTACACCTACCATAAAAATTGCTATTCCGATATGGGCAATATAAGCGCCGGCGTGATTTTTTTTGCCGCGCAGTATTTTAACTACTATCTCACCATTAATTACTATCGCAAAGATCGAAGAGAATGTAAGAATTACAAGCATAAAGTTTTCAACGCCGCTGATAAGAAAGATTGCAGCGGTGAGCAAAAATGAAATTACTAAAGGCATTCTAATACCTTTAAGCAATTCCTCTTTGCCAGTTGTCTTCCATTTCAAAATTATGCTGAGTCCATTCAAAAATCCGATAATAATAGCAATCGGGAGGTTAAGTTCATTATAGAATTTAAGTTCAACAGTTTGTCCGAAAATAGGAGCGCTTGTTCCCACCAATATGATAATTGCCGATGCAATCAAGGCAAAGGAGCCGGTAAAGAGTGCCAGTTCACGGGATAAAATATTTTCTTCGTACGAAAAATTCTCAGTCAAATATTTCCATCGATAAAATACGAGTCCGAGTCCCAGCAATCCAAAGAAGAGAAGAAAGACAAGGAGCAATAAATACACCATCATGCCAGGATCGACGAAAGAATGGACAGAAGCATCGCCGAGAATACCGCTTCGAGTTAAAAACGTGGAATAAAGAACAAGAATATATACAAAGATGCTCAAAATTAAATTGGTCTTTACAAATCTTCCTGCGTTGAGTTTATCGTTGTTAGATTTATCCTGAGTTTTTTTCTGAATAAGCATTGTATGGATTGTAGCAACGGCAATCAACCAGGGAACCAGAGATGAATTTTCTACAGGGTCCCAACCCCAGTAGCCACCCCATCCCAGAACTCCGTAGGCCCAGTAACCACCGAGCATAATTGCAAGTCCCAACACCATTGTACCGATAAGCAGCCAAGGCAAAGATTGTTTTACCCATTCATTATATTCATTTTTAATCAATGCAGCCATAGCAAATGAATAGGGAACGGCAGCCATTGAAAAACCGACAAAAAGCATCGGGGGATGAATTTGCATCCAGAAATTTTGCAAAAGCGGATTTAATCCTTTACCTTCAATTATAAATTTATCGAGAGGAACATTGTTCGCTTTTAATATTGCGAGCAAATCTGGTCCTATCTGAATAAATTGTTTTCCGGATTGAGGATCGCTAAATAAAAAATTTTGTAGTGCTGGCAAGGTCAAATAAGCGCTATTTATATGCTTCAGGTCGATGAAGTCGGGCTGACTCCAGATATAAATAAAAGGAGATTTCAGCAAAGGATTGACCATAACGAGAAGGTATATGACACAGATGCCATAGACCATCATAACTCGTTGTTCGAGGTCGCCTCTTTTTGAAGTATAGTCGAGCAATATCAAACCTACTATCGACGAAAAGAGCGTCCATAGCATAAAACTGCCTTCCTGGCCAGCATAAAATGTGGACATCAACAATCCCAGAGGCAGTCCACTGCCGCTGTAATTATAGACATATCGATATTGATATTGATGCGTTAAAATTGCCTGCAATAAAAGTGCGCTCGCTACAAGCACCATAATTGCACTTATATGAAAACTAATTCGCGCTGGCCCTAATGTGTTTTTATATCCTCGATAATTCAGAAAATACATAATTACAGAAAAGACAGCTGACAATAATGCCAACGTTAAAGCTACGTTGCCAATCATATTAATATTCCTTTAAAAATTATTTTAATTAAGCTCCGGCTTGCTGAACCGGTTGTTCCTGGTATTTGGAGGGACATTTTGTCAATATATCTGTTGCATAAAAAACTCCGTCAGAATATTTTCCCGTAACGACGACACTTGTAGACGACTCGAAGTTGTTCGGCATTGCGCCTTTATAGACTACCTTCATTACGTTTCCGTTTGTATCCTGGATATAAAAACTGAATATTTTATTTTGTTTATCTATCTGATAACCTTTTTCTTTGACCCAGCTTCCGGTGGCTTTTACCGTCTTGCCGGATTCCATAACTTTTACAAAACTACTTTCGTACTGGACATTGGTTTGAGTAAAAAGATAGATCATTAATCCGAGGAATACAACTATGATAGTTCCACCAAAAATATATTTATTGTTCATCGTTTTTCTTCTCCTTGAGTTCTTTTTCCAAAACTTTTAGCTTTTTATCCGTATTATTCAGGAACAAAAAAATGCCAAGCCACACAACAAGCACTATAAACATAACAATATAAATTGAGTTCGTTTCAAAGAAGTTTAGCAATCCGTTTTCCACATCAACCTCTCTCTAATTTATTATTTTCCGAAAGAATTAAAATTTTATAGCGTAGTTTCCACATCCAGAAATACAAGATTGTAAATGCCAACAACGACAGATAAAAAACAATTTGCATATTAGCATTCATCTTAAAATCGACAATTGGGCCAGAAGTGTCGTCGTTAGCCGAGCCTGGATGGAGTCCCACCATTATTCTAGGCATAATAAAAATGAAAAACGGCACAGTCAAAAAAGCAATAATCGAATAGACTGCCGACAGACGTGCTCTTTTTTCCTCGTTTTCGATTGCAGAACGGAGTGCCAAAAGCGAGCCATAAATTAAAAGAAGTATAAAAATACTCGTCTCACGTGGATCCCAATGCCAAAAAGCTCCCCATGTGAATTTTGCCCAGATTGAACCTGTAACGGTTGCCAGTACCGTGAACAACATCCCTAATTGAAGGGCAGCGTTTGATCTGGCATCGTCGTCCAGATTTTTGTTCTTGAGATAACGAACTCCGTATAACATCGCCATCAAAAAAGCTATGACCGACAACCACGCCGTAGGAACATGGAAAAAAATTATCTTTGCTTTCTCTTCTAATCCGGGAATATTTGGGAATTCATACCAGTGCGAGGGTTGAGCCACTATCGGAAATGTAATACCAACAATTAACACGTATGTCATCAACACAAACAATATTATTTTCCAATAAGTTTTCATAACGCGACTACTTTCAATTTTAGTACCAAAAAAATATATCTGGATATAATATAGTATTAAGCGTTTTATTTGCCTAAAATATAAAAGTACCCCCTCAATTCCAAAGAATTTTGGAAGGATAATCCAGGTGACCATTCCGATTTATAATAAATAATTTCTATTGATATATTAATTTTAAGAATCACATAAATAATTTGTTACATTTCAGAGGTGAATACGTCTAACCAGACAAAAAAGAGTGGGGATAAGTTGCCGCATCAAAATCCAATAAAACGAATTTTCGATTTGTATACGAGCGACCTCAGTTATCAAGAAATCGAAAATTTGATTAAGCGAGAGGCAAGCGAAGTATACGAATTCTTCAAAAGCGACATTCCCAAACCAGATCAATCGAAGAATAAATTAATCAGGGGTTTGATATTTATCCGTAGTCTGTTCAATGCCTTTATTATGAAACTGACACCAGCCCGGCGGATTTTCTACTTGATTTCGATTTTCTTTTTCGGAATTGGATACCTAGAATACAACACTCTTTATATCTGGAGTGGATTTATCATATTAAATTTGCTTCTCGCTTTTGAGCTTGCAGATAAACTGCTGGCAAAAAATGAGCTCGATATCGCAAAGAAAATTCAGCTTGACCTGATACCGAAGCATAAAGCAACTATTGGCGTATACGAAGTGACATCATACTATGAACCCGCAAGAGAAGTAGGCGGCGATTATTTCGATATTATCGAGGCACACGACAAAACGTATATTGTAATTGGCGACATTTCCGGAAAAGGGATGGCAGCAGCGCTTTATATGACACGAGTACAGGCAATAATCTATTTCCTGCTCGATAATTATTCCGACGTTAAAGAAATTCTTATCAAATTAAAAAAATATTTCTCTCAAAAACTTCGAAAAGAATTCTTCCTTACAATCACAATTGCATCGATAGAAAAAGATGGAACGATTAATCTTGTCAGAGCCGGTCATCCGCCCCCGATTCATTACGACTTCCTGAAGAAGGAATTCAAAGAAATAAATACATGCGGTATTGGTATTGGATTCAATGATTATGGAGTTTTCGAAAAAACTCTCGAGCTCTATACTTTCACTCCCGGCGAAGGCGATACGATTGTTTTTCATACCGACGGATTAACCGAAACGATGAATAAGTACAAAATAATGCTCGGTGAAAAGCGTATAAAAAAAGCAATTGAAAGAAATTCCGACAGAAGCGCAGAGGAGATTAAAAAATCATTAGTGAGCCTCATAAACAATCACCGCGCAGAAGCCGCTCAAAACGACGATGTGACTTTTATAGTTTTGAAGAGAATCAGTTCTCCGAGTAAATAACGAAAGTTTCGTCCGTAGGTCTTAACTCGTCATACATTCTTTTAAGAGAGTTATACGCTGTTTCATTACCACGCCGAGCTGCGATTCGATACAATTTTACAGCCGCTGCTTTCTCCTCTTTTACCGAAATCCCCTTCTCATAACAGAATGCAAGGTAAGTTTGTGCCAATACTGAACCTTCGTCGGAATATTTTTTGAGAATTTCAAGTGCATCGTTGTTGTAAGCTGTCAATGAAGAGTCAACTAAAGTCGTAAAGGCAATACGAATTTCGGCTTCGGTGCTACCCATTTTTTGTGCTTTTTCCCAATATGATATCGCTCTATTTAAATCTTTTTTTACTACAACTCCCGAACTGTACAAAAGTCCGAGTTCAATTAAAGCAGGTATATAGTTGTTCCCCGCAGCAATGTTGAGATATTCAATCGCTTCTTTAATGGAAATAATATTTGTCATTTCCAGAGCTCTAATGCCTGCCAGAAAATAATAAGCCTCGCTGTTGTCAGACTTAATTTTATTTTTTAATACCTCTATCAGATCTTTCGATTGAATCAGTCTGAAGAGACGTTCGCCCGCTTTATACGACCCTAATCTGTATGCAGTAAGATAATGAATGCCTGCTTGAATAAGGTCCTTAGTGTGCCACAGTCCCTTTTCGTAACTGGCGGCAATTAACAATAGAGCTTCCGGACTACCATTTTCTGCGGCATATTTAATTAAACCAAGTGAAGATGTGTCTTTCAAAGATTCATTTGAGACATTAATTCCCAGGTAGTCTCTTAATTCGTATTTATTCTTTTTCAATAGATTAGAAATCCGTTCTTCTTCCGTAATACTGGAATCGCTTTCCATTGATAAATAATCGATGTCCCAATCGGTATTGATAACTGGCGAAGGTTCGTTAGTTTGATTTTGTTCAACAGCAATTGAACTATCGGCTGACGGCACAAGACCCTTTTTCAAAAATTCTTCTTTCAATTCCATGGCAGGCTCATATCCAGCATTTGCCGCTTTAGTGATATAAGTAAAAGCTTTGTTGTAATCCCTCGATACTACCAGATTATCTGTATAAATAATTCCAAGAGCAAATTGAGCTTCGGGCATTCCGAGTTCGGCCGCCGATTTGAAATTATAAAACGATTCGAAGGGATTCCAAGGTACTCCAATACCATTATAAAGCAAAATACCGTAGTTATATTTTGCAGCGGCAAGATTCTGATCAGCTGCTTTTCTAATCCAATAAATTGCTTTAACTGTATCGGGTTCAAATCCTTTACCCATAAGATATCTAATTCCAAGTTCATGTTGAGCGAAAGGGTCGCCTCTGTTGGCTTCGTTTACCAGAATATATCCTGCTAAGAGTGAGTAAGAAGGATATTTTGCTTTGAAATAAGATACTTTACCTGGCTTAGAATTTCTAAATGCCTCGCTTTTCAACGTATCTTTTTGAGCGATTGAAAATACAGAAAAGAAAAGAATTAAAAGGAGAGTATGTTTTATCATGATTTAAGAGATAGATTTCTTCAAAATAAAATAGTTCTTGCCGTTAATCGAGAAATAATTGACATCGTCCATTAATTGTTTGATAATATAAAGACCCATTCCACTTTCTGGAAGATTATCGATATCCTGGGGATCGAAATCCAGGTCGGGAATTTCGAGGTTAGGACGAGCAATACCTTCGTCTATAATTTCGAGTATGAGATAATCATCTTCTTTATAGAGTTTGATTATAATATTTTTGCCTGCTTCTTCTTTATAACTGTGTTTAATTACATTATTTGCAGCCTCAGTCAAACAAATATTAAAAGCGTTTTTTATATGTTCTTCGATTTTATAATGTTCCAGCACAGCAAGTAATTTCTCGGCAGCTTCATGAACACACTCGTAGCGACTATCGATATTTAAGGAGAATTCATCCATTCCCATTTAGATTAAATCACGTTCAAATATATGAAAAGCCAGTAAAAATTGAAATGAAATAAAACGATTGCGGCAAAAAACAAATAAATCTGCTTTCAGTTGATTCCCTAATTATAAATCAATTAAAAACCTTTAATACAAAAGAAGAAACAGATGCAATAAAAATAAGATAATTATCACTATCAAAAGAGGTGACGTTTGTTTACTGACTCTTCAAAATAATAAATACGTTATAAAATTTATTATGGTCATTTATTTCTGGATACACAAATAATAAGCTTAGCTTAGTGGCATCTGAAAAATGTAAACAAAAGCAGGCATTAATTTTTGGAATTATATAATGACGAACAAAAGTCACAGATGTGTGTGAATGAAAAGGTGTAATGCTAATAAAATTTATAATGAATGTGATTTAGCAGAAAAAACTCATCCATCGCCATGAATCAAAATAGGCGAATAAAATCGCTGTTACTTTTTCTTTGCACTTCGTCGAGCGTTATTACGGTAAGCTAATTTTGCATAGTGCTCTTTTAATTGAGCACTGCAAAATCTCTCTCACGCTCAACAATCTTATACTTCCACCTCATAAAAACAGAGGATTACTAAATATTTTCAACTACAGTTTACTAACAAGATGCTTTACATCTTTTCTATAAATCTATTCCTCTTTGGCATCTGGTTCTTTGGTTTTGCATGTCGATATTCCAAAAGGCAAATACAATGGGCACCAGCCTATTAACCCTGTTCCGAGCGGGATTAAACCAATCAATCCCCACCAGCTTCCATAAATGATACCGAGAATAAGTATTACAAGACCCAGAATAATTCTAAAAGTCTTGTCGCCTCCACCTACATTCTTTTTCATACCACCTCCATTTAATTTGTACTATTTAGATGCTTTGAAAGTAAAGTCGATTCATTTGAGAATCGTACATTTAGATGCAACAAAATAATCATCCGTTGAAAGCACGATAAAATAAACGCCCGAGCTATAGTTTGAGCTATTTATATAAACTGTATGATATCCTGGATAAACATCTTTCTCGGTCAAAATTTCTACGAGTTCACCATTGAGCGAATAGATTGCAAGTTTAACAGACATAGTCCTGCTTTCATTCCCCGGCAAAAAATATTTAATACGCGCCCAGGAATTAAAAGGATTGGGATAAACTTTCAATTCGGCATAACTTTCCTGATTTAATTCCACAGGCTCGGATTCGTAAAACTTAAAAGTACCGTCGAAATCGATTTGTTTGAGGCGGTATTTAAATTTAATTCCGTTTTCTGGAATATCCTCGAAGTAATAAAATTTCGGAGAATATGAATTTCCATGTCCGTGTACAAATCCGATTTTTTGCCAGCTTTCATTTCCGCTGCAATTAAATCTTTCGACCTCGAATCCATAGTTATTCAATTCAGTCACTGTTTCCCAGCTCAAGATTATTTTGTTTTTGAGCGACCTCGCTCTGAAAAATGCCATTTCTACAGGCAGAGGCGCTTCACTCCACGAAGTCGACACTCGAATCCCGTCAATATATGCCTTGTTGGTTGTGATATCCTGTCGGAGTGCAACTACAGAAATATTGGCCGGTTCGTTACCCGCTGCTGAATCAATTCGTATATCAGGTTCTGGTTCTGTCTGAGGTATTTCATTTTCGAAGATAAACAAGCTCACCTGATCATTACCTGACCCTGAATTCAGTATGTATTTAATAACGACCAGGTAAGTTTCATTAAATAAATAGGGAGAATCAGTAAATTCAACAGTATCGGTAGTTTTACTAATTCCGAACAAAAATCTCGATGCGTCATACTTTTTTAAAAATAATTTGCCCGCCATGAATGGCGAAGTGGTGCTATTATTTGCAAAGCCAATTATATCGCTTCCCAATTGCGCAGTAGTGGCTTGTTGCACATTAATTAAGAAGGATAAATAAAAGGTACCTGTCTCATATTCCTGGCCTAAACTCCTGTAATAATCTACTCCTGACGTATCAATTTTTATAGAATTTCCTGAAATCGAAGGGTAATTTGGAAAGGTTAAGTTATAATCTTCAATCAATATTCCGCCATCACCCTGCTTATAAATAGTCCAATTATGATGCGACAATGAATCTCCAACAGGATAGTCAAAATTTTCTTCAAGGATTAGTTGGGAATAATTCAACGAAACACACACGAAAAAGAGAATGACAAAATACTTTTTCATGTCGTACCCTCTTAGTTAAAGACCCTGCTGAAAGGAGCTGAAAAAAGATAAATATTTGAATCGAAAAAGTCATCCTAAAAATGAGAAAATTTTAATATTCTTCGACGCAAACAATTTTATCCTCACTTCGGAATTTTTCGATTAACAGTGGAATTATTTTATCGCGGCCAAGAATCCCTTTTTGTTTATAAACTATATCCCCCTCTGATGGATTTTTTGCTTTTCCCCAGTATAAATTGATTTTATCTGCTATACTCAAATAGGCATACAATCTGGCAACAGGATTATTAATGTTTAGCTTATCGAGATTTTCACCCCAAATATTGTAAAGTTGATTAAGAGTAACTGCTCCTTCTGTTACCAGTCCAATACCCTCAATATAATATCCTGGCGGTGTTATATCGTTATCATTGCTATATTCAAGATAAAGTTCTTTACCGAGAATTCGAGCAATTATTTTGGCTGTTGTAGCTCCACAGACAATCTTCAGTCCAGTTTTACTCATAAATTTATTGACCACTTCTTCATCCATCGATTTATCTACAGGAGCTCCTGTTAGAAGATTTACAACTTTAGACCTACGACATTTAATCAAAGCCACCGTAGAATCGTCTTTGGGTTCGTAATTCCAGAGTCGTTTTGATTCATTCAATATAAGTCGGGGTAATTCTTCAATTTTCACACCATTGTTGAGCAATTCATTTGTATATTTAACAACTTTTTCAATTTGCCAGCCTGCCGCATTTTCAACACCGATTCCAGCTTGTGTAATACCATCACTTAAAATTAGTAAGCCCTCTTCTTTTTTTAGAGTAAAACTAATTTCATTAACAATAGTGTCGTAAAAAGAGTGGACAACGCCATTCAATAGAACCGCTTTTCTATCGGAGATTAAAATTACCGGTGGCATATCATATAAAAGAGCAACGCCGAGACCGTCATTCAAAATTCTTATAGCAGACAAAAATGCGACAGGATTCTCATTCCTCTTGGCATTTTCGATTGTATGAATTAAGCTTGCAAAGGCTTTTCGAAGAGAATACCCAGAATTTATTAGTGCAATAAATTGTGAGGAATAGAATTGAGCCGACAAATGAGCCTTAAGTCCCGAACCAAGACCATCGGCCAGTAAAAATGTAGTCCCGATACTGTTCCGTATTGTTTGTGTGACATCCCCACTTAAAACATTATTTCCCTTTGAGATCGATTCGACAACTACTTCGCAGTATAGCTCTTCCATATCCAGTCACTTGCTTCTCCCGAAATTTGCTTTTTTTCCTCGCTCGATAACTGCATTAATTTCTCAACCAGTTCCTCGCCTTTAGCAGTGCTTTCTCCCAGAAATTTTGTAAGATTTTGAGCCATCATAATCTGATGATTTAACAGTTCGCGCGCTTGATCTAAAACCTTTCGACGAATTATGTTTAATTTTTCTTCATTCAAAATCATACGTGTTATGTCGACAAAAATTCCTACATACTGATCTTCTTCTGGAAGCTTATAAATTATTTGATGACAGATCAGATTATAATTCTTATGTTTTTCAGTTACTTCGATAATTCTATTGTTTTCGTCTCGAAGGCGTATAAATGGTTCCGGATCCATCAAGCAAGATATTTTTTTTCCAAGAAGAGCATTCCCACAAACAAAAAATTTTTTAAATGCTTCATTCATGCTAAGAATATTAAGTTCTCTATCCAGTATTACAATTCCATTGGGAGACGACTCGATAATTTTATCTGTTCTCTGCTCTGCAAGTCGTCTCATATAAGGAATACACGATTCTAATTCTATTTTATTATTTAATACTGCGATTGCATTCTCGCGACAGGAATTGTAACCACAAGCACCACAATTCAATTCGTCTTTTTCGTTCATTATTCCTTTTTGATTAAGTATCTTAATAATTTCATTATCGTCTTTGTTTTCTTCCTTGCTTTTATTGATGCGCTTAAAGGCTCTGGTAATTTCAATTGGATACTTCTGAACCTCTGCGGGATTAAAAGGACGTTGTTTTTTGTTATACGAATCAATTACTTTTCTTTTTCTTTCAAGAACTGAATTTTTTCCAAAAGCACCAGGACCATTGATACATCCCATCTTGCACATTAAAGGTTCAATAAAGTTTTGTTCCTTTGAGATTTCTTTTAAAGAATCTTTAATTTCATCCCAGCCACACATATAATGAATTTCATCATTGAGATTGTCGGCATTTGTCAAAGCAGTTTTAATCATGCCTCCTGAGAGTGGATAGAGTCTTGAATAACTCACCGACTCTTCGTCGAAATTACTTTCTTCAAAATTCTTAAATTCAATTGCTTCTTCATTCATCCAATCGTATAATTCTTCAAAAGTAATTACGGCATCGACGAGATCTTTAAATTCGGGTCGCTCTGCTTCGTCTTTCTTAGCAACACATGGTCCCACAAAAACAACCTTCCAGTTATCTCCGAGTGTATATTTAATTTTGCCAGCATGAGCCATCATAGGTGATAGAAAAGGAGCTAAATAGTCTATCAGCTCCGGTCGATGCTTCTCAATATAATTTACGACAGAAGGGCAAGCCGAAGAAATCAACGATTTACCATTCTTACTGTAATAATTAAATGATTCCATAGCTACATTACTTGCAGCGACCGAAGTTTCGGCAACGTATTTAAATCCAAGTTTTCTCAAAACCGAAGGCAATCTGTTCGATTCCCATTCCTCAAAAAAAGCAGGGTACGAAGGTGCAACTGAAATTGCTGTATTAAATTCTTTTACAAGGTGCTTTACTTTTTCGATGTCGCTTCGGTATTGTTTTGCGTTTTGGGGACATTCTTTCAGACAGTTTCCACACAAAATACACAAAGTTTCGTCTACCGATGCTTGTCCATTAATAATACTGATGGCATTGACTGGACAATTTCTTAAACATCGATAGCAATCCCTGCATTTGGCTTCAATTGTATAAATAATCCTACCCGACATATTTCAATTAAATTCCATTTAATGATTTATTTCCTGATTTAGATTAAGCTTATCATTAATCAGTTTGATTATTTCAGAAGAATCGGAGATACTTTTTGACTCGCCAAAAATTTTCACATTTGGACCTTCCCCACATTTTTCCATACAGAAGGTTGCATTTAGTGTAACTGCATTCGACAGGCCCTTTTTCTCAATATAATTAAGAACTTCTGAAATAATTTTTTGAGAACCCTTTACGTAGCAGTTAGTACCTACACAAACATCTATGGTGAGTTTTTTTGAATCGTTGTCAACTATTTTTATTAAATTATCTGGGCTAATTCGCCTACGGTTATAATACTTAGTGTGTAGAATTTTGTGAGCCATCTGGCTGTTTGGTTCGCCCAATAAAGTGGCATATAGTTCAGAGACATAAGGATTATCCTGAGATTTATGCAATTGTAAAGTTTTATCGGATTCGTAGAGTGCCATGGTTCTTTTAAGTTTATTGTCAGATTCGGTTGTATATGGTTGTCCCGCACCTGCAACACAACCGCCGGGACATGCCATTACTTCCACTATATCATATTCCACTTCTTTATTCTTAATTTTCTCGATTAGATCGGCAGCATTCTTCAATCCGCTTACGATTGCCATTTTAATATTAGTTCCGTTTAATTCCAATTCAGTAGTGCGCAAGTTGTTACTGCCTCTCATTTGCTTGAATTCAAAATCAAACAATTTCTTGCCTGTTTGTTTTTCGTAGACATAACGGGCAACTGCTTCGCTTACTCCTCCGCTGTTGCCAAATATAATTCCTGCACCCGACTTAAAACCCAAAGGCATATCGAGTGGTTCAGGCGTAAGGTTTTCAAATTTGATTCCCGCTTCTTTAATCATTGCAGCCAGTTCAACGGTCGTCAATACATAATCGACTTCTTTAATACCACCGTGATTGAATTCGGGTCTTACAGCTTCGGCCTTTTTGGCAGTACAGGGCATAATTGAAACCACAACGAGATTTTCTTTCTTAACATTTAACGTTTTTGGTAAAATTTCTTTTGCAATCGATCCAAACATCTGTTGAGGCGATTTACAAGTTGACAGATTATTAATCAATTCTGGATGATAATATTCGACAAACTTCACCCAAGCGGGACAACAGGAAGTGAAGAGTGGCAATTTATAATTTTCATTTTTGCGTTGAATAAATTCATTTGCTTCTTCAATTACGGTTAAATCGGCAGCAAATGAAGTATCGAACACTTTGTCGAAACCGATCATTTTAAGTGCATTGACAATCTGACCGGTTAAAAGAGCACCCGGTTTGAAACCAAACAATTCTCCAATTGCAACTCTAACAGCAGGTGCAATTTGAGCGACTACCACCTTATCTGGGTTTTCAATTTCTGCCCAGACTTTATCGACTTCATATTTGGGAGTAATCGATGCAGTGGGGCATACGCGGGCACATTGCCCACAATCAACACAGTCGACTTTTGCAAGTTGTTTACCGAATGCCGGCATTACAGCTGCTTTTTCACCTCTCTTTACAAAATCGATAACTCCGATGCCCTGAATTTCACTGCAGGCTCTAACACAGTCTCCGCATAAAATACATTTATTCGGATCTCTAACCACAGAATTAGAAGATTTGTCGAGATCAAAACGGATCTCCTTTTCTTTAAAGCGAATTTTATCGACACCCAAATCGTTCGAAAGTTTCTGTAACTTACAAGTTTCACTTTTTACACAAGAAGTACAATTTTTATCGTGATTTGCAAGAATCAACTCCAATGCAATTTTTCTAATTTTACGGACTTCACTAGTATGAGTTTTGACTTTCATACCGGGCTGGGGCTTAGTGGTACACGAAGTAACAATTCCAAGTCCCTCGATATCAACAACACACATTCTGCAGGCACCGTAGATACTTAATTCTGAATGATAACAAAAAGTTGGTATCTCGATATTTGCTTTTCTTATAACTTCCAGCAAATTTCGTTCGTTTGTATACTCTACTTTTTCACCGTTTATATAAACAAAGTTAGTTTCCATATTAACCTCCGATTGTAACTGCATTTAAACGGCATACATCGACGCATGCCATACATTTTATGCATAATTCTTCATTAATTACATGGGGTTCTTTCTTGGAACCTGTAATTGCTCCGACTGGGCATTTTTTCATGCAGAGACCACAGCCTTTACACAATTCTGGAATAATAACCGGTTTTAATAGTGCTTTGCATTGTTTTGCGGGACATCTCTTTTGTTCTACATGAGCATAATATTCATCCCTGAAATAGCGTAAGGTCGAGAGTACCGGATTGGGTGCAGTTTTACCAAGTCCGCATAAAGAACCTTTACTTACAGCCGATGCCAGTTCTTCGAGCAAAGATATTGTTTCGTATGTAGCTCGTCCTTCGATAATGTCGTCAAGGAGAAACAGCATTTGTTTTGTACCTTCGCGGCAGAGCACGCATTTGCCGCAAGATTCATTTTGAGTAAACTGCATAAAGAAGCGAGCCATTTGAACCATGCAGGTAGATTTATTCATAACAACAAGTCCTCCCGATCCAACCATTGCTCCAACATTACGCAGAGAATCGTAATCGAGTGGTAAATCGAGATGTTCCTCTACCAAGCATCCTCCCGAAGGTCCTCCTATTTGAACAGCTTTGAAAGCATCGGGGTCAATTTCGCCTTTTTCATTTAATACCCCGCCACCGATTCCGAAAATTATTTCTCGCAGTGTGGTTCCAAACGGTACTTCGATAAGTCCCGTATTAACAACATTTCCTGTCAAAGCAAACGTTTTGGTACCTGAAGAATTGGCTGTTCCTACCGATGAAAAATATTGAGAACCGTTCAGAATTATTTTTGGTACACTACTTAAAGTCTCTACATTATTTATAAGTGTTGGTTTACCGAACAGCCCTGCCTGTGCAGGGAATGGCGGTTTTGGATTAGGCATTCCTCTATTACCCTCGATCGACGCAATTAAAGCAGTTTCTTCACCGCACACAAAAGCGCCCGCTCCTTCCATTATTTCGATATCGAAATTGAAATTACTGTTGAAAATGTTAAATCCAAGTAGTCCGAGCTCTCTTGCCTGCTGTACGGCAATACGGAGTCTTTTTACTGCAAGTGGATATTCCATTCTTACATAAATATACCCTTTTGATGCACCAATGGCTTTTGCTGCTATAATCATCCCTTCGATTACTGAATGCGGATTACCTTCCATGATACTTCTATCCATAAAGGCACCAGGATCGCCTTCATCTCCATTACAAATAACATATTTTGTATCGGCTACTGATTTAAGCGTTAGCTCCCATTTTTTTCCAGTTGGGAATCCTCCGCCACCTCTACCACGCAATCCCGATCTGGTAATTTCACGGCATATTTCAACATCGGTCATTTCAAGCAATGCTTTCCTTGCGGCTTTATAACCATCTACTGCAATATATTCATAAATATCCTCGGGATTAATTCTACCGCACTTCTCAAGAATCATTCTATTCTGGCGTTTATAAAAATTGATTTCATTCGTGCCCTTGCATTTTTTACCTGAAGTCAAATCGGTATATAGTAGTTCTTCTATAATTTCATTTCCAATCAAGGTTTTATCTATTATTTTCTTTACATCATCCTTCCTCACTTTAACATACATGATGCCATCTGGTTCAATTGTAACTAATGGTCCCATCTGACAAAAACCCTGACACCCACTATTGCTGACGAGAACGGCATCTTTTTTCTCTTCCTTTAATTCAATTTTAACAATATGTTCTATACCGCTTGTTTTCAGTAATGTAAGAAATTCGTTATAGACATCGAGTGAACCATTAGCTACACAACCGGTGCCAGCGCAAATAATTATTCTCCTTTTCATCAATTTAGTCGCACTTTTGTAGTTTAGGGCGAGTTTATCCAGGTCAGCAGGTTGCTTCAACATAGGTTTCCTCCTTCTTGATATTTTCAATCAGCATTTCGGTTTTTTCAGGAGTCATCAGCGAATGAACTTCCTCATTGACAACCACAACAGGAGCCAATCCACATGCCCCCAGACAAGAAACAGTTTCTAGTGTGAATAGCATATCATCGGTTGTTTTTTTTGAGGATGTGAGTCCGAGTTTTTTTTCTATTGCCTGAATAATTGCTTCCGACTTTTTTACGTGGCAAGCCGTCCCGTCACATACTTTAATAACATATTTTCCTTTTGGTTCAAGAGCAAAGTGAGAATAAAAAGTTGCTACTCCATATACCTTGGCGGGCGAAATTCCCAGTGAGGTTGAAATAAAATGAAGAATTTCTTCGGGCAAATATCTATATTCGTTTTGGACAGCCTGTAAAATAGGGATTAATCTTTGGGGATCATATTGATTATCTTCGAGTATTTTACAGACTTTGTTGAACTTATCAGCGTTTGTATTGGTCAATTCGCTCATGACAAACTCCCTTAAATAATAAATACTTTTGACAATTTATGCGTCAACACCGCAAGAGATTGCGACAATTGAGCATTTTCAACAATTATGTTTTCTGGTACTTTCAAGTGAACAGGCGCAAAATTCCAGATGCCAACCACTCCACCTTCAATCAACTTTTCTGCTATTTCTTGTGCTGCTTCGGCAGGTACTGTAATGATTCCCATATGAACATGCATTCTCTTTGCCATTTCTGTAAGTTTGTTCACAGGTAGAATTTTAATTCCTTTAATCGACTTTCCGATTTTTTTAGGATCGTTATCAAATGCAGCAACGATTTCAAGACCATATTCTTTAAATCCTTTGTAACCCAGAAGCGCACTACCTAAGCTTCCCGTACCCACAAGGAATGCCTCGTTTTTGTTATTCCAGTTCAACGCACTCAGCAGCGACTCCAGTAATTCCTCTACTTCAAATCCAAGTTTTGGTTTTCCAATAATTCCAGTAATACTCAAATCTTTACGCACCTGTATCGGATCAAGGTCGAGAACCGATGCAATATAGCTGCTCGACACATACTTTTCGCTTCTATTATGAAGATTCTTGAGAATATCAATATACCGCGGTAGTCTTTTGAGTGTCGGTTCTGGAATCGTAATTGGTCTTTTTTCCATTATCATAAAACACCTATCGTTATTTTTTTATCGATACAAATATATCGATAAATAAATATCGAATCAAGTCTCTTAACATTTTTTTAATCCTTTCTTAACAATGCCTTAACAACTGATTGTTAAGTTGAGTGTGGTATAAATGACTTTTGATGAAATTTTTAACTTAATTCTTGCGGTAAATAGATGTTCCTCTGGGGAAGTGCAACGTCATCATTTCAAATTGAAGGAAATATAAGTAACGACTTTACTGATTACGAAAAGCTGCTTGGTTTTCCGCCATACGAAGATGGATCGAATCATTGGGTGATGTGGAAAGAGGATATTGATTTGATTAAACAACTAAATCATAACGCATACAGATTTTCGATCGAGTGGTCACGGATTCAGCCACAAATTAACACAATATCAATTGATGCACTTAACAGGTACGACGAAATAGTCGACTGCCTGCTTGAAAAGAACATCGAACCGATGATTACTCTGCATCATTTTACACACCCGAGATGGTTCCATGGCTCATCTCCCTGGCATACAGAAGATTCGATCAAAAGATTTGTTGATTATTCTGATTTAATATTCCGCCGATTGGCTGATAGAGTAAAATACTGGATTACTTTCAACGAGCCGGTTGTCTGGGTACTGGCGGCTTATGCCGATGCAAAATTTCCGCCTGCTTACAATGACCTCAATTTAATGATGAAAGCACTTTTTAATATGATGAGAGCTCATGTGAGAGTTTATGACATTTTGAAATCTTACAAAGCCGAAAACCAGATCGGAATTGCCAAACATTTTATAATCTTCAAAGAAGCACGTGAATGGTTCTTCCCAGATAAAACCATTGCGCGGAAAATCAATTACTTTTTTAACGTAATGCTGCTCGATGCATTTTCCTCAAATCGGATGGTTGTCAATTTTGCACTGCTATTGAAGTTTGATGAGCAGATAAATCTCAACAACAAAATCGATTTCTGGGGCATTAATTATTATTACCGTCTGCATACCAAATTCAAATTGAGTCTGAATAATCCCTTTTTCCTTTACACAAAGAATCCAGCTACCGACACAGGTTGGGAAATTTACCCAAAAGGGCTAAAGAAAATTATTAAGCTGGTTTCACAATACAATAAAGAGATGATAATTACAGAAAACGGAATTGCCTCGAGTGACGACCTGCTCAGAAAAAAGTTTATTAAAAAACATGTAAAGATTATAAGAAAGCAAATTGAAAAAGGTTACAGAATTAAAGGCTATTTCTACTGGAGCCTCCTGGACAATTATGAATGGTTACACGGCAAATCCAAAAGATTCGGGTTAGTCGAAGTAGATTACGAAAACCAATTTAAACGGACTATCAGACCCAGCGCGTTTTATTACACCAAATTAATTGAAAAATTTCTCACTTCTCTTCATCACAAAACATTCAAAGAAGAAAAATCGACTGGAACTTGAAATGGAAACAATCATATATATGCTAATTTTACTTCCTGGCTTACTTTATGGATTCCTCTCACTTTATTTCATAAGTAAAGCAAAAAAGCAAATCCCGATCTCACTCCCCATCAATAACCACCAACCTCCCATATCAATATTGAAACCGATAAAAGGAATTGACGATAATCTTGAAGATAACTTATGCTCATTTTTCGAACTGAACTACCCCGACTACGAAATAATTTTCGGAGTAGATTCCGAAGACGATCCGGCAGTTACTATTATTGAAAGGGTGATTAATAAGTACCATCACCAAAATGCACGACTAGTTATTGACAGTCGCAGACATGGCTTAAATCCAAAAGTCAATAATTTGATCAATATGTATTCTTATGCAAAAGGTCAATTAATTCTTATTAGCGATAGCAACACAAAATGCAATAAAGATTTTCTTATTAATTTAACCGCACATTTTAACGACGACGAACTTGGTATGTTAACGGCAACAATTCGTGGGCATGGTGAAAAAAATATTGTTTCGGCAATGGAGAATATCCATCTGAACACTTTCGTTGCTCCTAGTATTTTTGCTGCATCATCCCTCGCAGATATTCAAATAACAATAGGGAAAGCAATTCTAATTCGCAGAGAAGCACTCGATGCCATTGGTGGCTTTTATAGTTTTACTAATTACCTCGCTGAAGATTTCATGATGGGCAAAAAGGTCAAAGAAGTAGGCTACAAAGTTATGACATCACCAATTCTAATTGACAATATCAACGAAAAGATTCCGTTAAAAAAATTTATCAATCGTCACAGTCGCTGGTCAAAAATGAGATTCAGGATCGATCCATTTCATTATCTGCTGGAACCCCTGACAAATCCAGTTGCACTCGGTTTATTGTTGCTCCCTTTTTTTAAAGGGATATTAATTTATTTCTTATCGTCGACATTAATTAAAATAATACTCGACTACTTTATAAGTCGCCATCTCGTTGCCAAGCATAAACCTTACACATATTTTTTTATTCCTCTAAAAGATCTTCTAATATTTGCAATCTGGTTGATTCCCTTTTTCAACTCTAGAGTAAAATGGCGCAACAACGTTATGTTAATCAGAGAAGAATCGCTCCTCATGCCCGTATCTTAATTAAATTTTCCATTCTCGTAAGACTTAAAATACTTTGCGGATTCACGATTGTGAAGCATCCACTTAGGATGTCATATTACTATGATGAAAATAATCGGAATAGATTTTTGGGGGACACTCATTTACCGAAGAAAGCAAGCATGTTTACGTTTATGCAACAACAAATACTGTAGAAATATTTTTAAATAAGCCAATATACTTTTACCACAGTATGACCCAGGCATATTATAGAAAGAGAAAGGATTTAACAATATTCCACTTTTCTAAGTTGGATTATAGCAACTCTCAAAGAAGATATTTTATATGTTGTCAATGGAAAAAAGAGTTACTACGACACACAATTATTTCCCAAATATTGGTAATACTTTTCCTGTAGCAGTCGCTGGCACTTTAATTCCGAGATAATGTGAGACAGTAACAGCAATGTCTTCGATATAAGCCTCCTGGCTACTATTTTTACCCTTATCAATTCGAGGCCCGCAAAAAAGTAACGGTATCATTAAATCGTAATTCCACGGTGTGCCATGTTCAGAACGGTTATAAATTTTATGACTATCTGGCAATGAGGGCTCAAAAATAATGTAAAGATTACCCGATCTTTTATGAAAATACGAATTGATTACTTTTATATTTAGTGCGGTTGGCGACAAATTATTCTTTTCAATTTCTGTGGAAGTAAAAACATCGTATATATTATTCATATTTCTAAGGTAATCTTTTAAAAGAAATTCAACCACACTAATTTCAAGGCCATTATTAATAATCGCTTCTTCATTTAAATAAATATTTGGTAAAATAATTTCTTCAATCACATCGAAGTTAACATTTAACTTTTCTTTAATATATTCATTGCACAATCTACGAAGACCATCAACTTCCAGTTTTTGTAGATTGCTGTTCTTATTACCATTTGTCGGAGTAAATGAGTCTTTAGCCCCGTGATCTGATGTAAGAATGATCAAAGTATTATTCATCCCAATTTGACTGTTGATAAAATCAACCAGCTCCGCGATCAATTTATCCAGCCTGTAGAGTTGATCTTCAAATTCGATTGAAGAGTTGCCAAAGTAATGTCCTATTTTATCTGTAGATGAAAATGAGATAGAGAGATAGTCGATATATTCATCTTTGCCAAGTTCATTCTGGTAAATAATATGTTTTGCAAATTGTAAAGTCAAAAAATCTCCAAGAGGCGAAGTAATAATCGACGATACCTCAGACGGCTTATTAAATCTTTTTAAGCCGAAGTTATCTAACTGTTCTTGCCCAAAATAATTGATATATTTTTCAGGTTCATATAATGGTTCCCACTTAAAATCAATAAGATACTCTTCATTTATTTTTTTATTAAAGTTCTCTAAAAACTCAGGTTCTTTTTCATAATAATAACTGCTTGTAGTAAACTGTATTGAGTCATCTGACAACCAGAAAGCTTTACCGTAATGGCCTGCAAGAAAGATAGCACCTCTATCTTTTGAAGAGATTCCAAAGATTTTCGACTTTCCACCACTCGACAGATAAATTTCATCGGATAAAGTAGACCCAATTAAATTAAGAGGTGATTTCACTCCATTGTACTCTGCACAATACACCTTTTGTTTTAGTTTACGATTATACCAATCATTACTTATGATTCCGTGGTAAGCTGGTAGAGACCCTGTCGCAATAGACGCATGTCCCGGACCTGTTGCACTCAGAGTATACGATAATTTTGCGTTACTAAAATTTACCCCTTCTTTTATTAAATAATTAAACCCACTTTTTGAAAAATTAGATGAATATTTATTTAAGTAGTCAGCCCGTAGCTGGTCAACTACAATTTGCAAAACCAGTTTAACTTCAGCCTTACTTTCAAAGTCATTTGCTTCAATTACATTGTTTGAAATATTGAATAGCAATAATAAAATTGCCAAAAAAATATTGCCGAGCATCATATCTCCAATAATGTTTATATAAAATATAATACGTCTATATTAAGATAACATTAATTAGACATGAATAATTCTTAAATTCATTAACAGTCTTTTTAATTGAAGAGTTGTTTATTACCCAAGAGAGTTAGTAATAGATTGGCAAGTGTTTACTATTACGAATTGATCGAACCTGCAACCCTGCGCTTTATATAATCCCATGTAAACTCCCGCCCCTTTTGGCTTTTTAACTGCTTTTCCCTCTTCAAAGCTTCACCTCGTGTTGGATATTCTTCTGTATAAACTACTTCCCACGGCTTATATCTTTTTGTATACGATGATAACAGCCCATTATTATGTTCATTAATCCGCCTCTGCAAATCTTCGGTCTGTCCAATATAAATTTTATTGTGATGGCGAGAATATAAAACATATACTGTGTACATAAATAAAAAGCCCCTTAATCTTACTGGGGCTCTATTTGTTTTTGCTCCGCGTGCAG
>NZ_JBQXXK010000011.1:0-56062 GCF_052656625.1 Melioribacter sulfuriphilus
TGGGTAAACAAATCGATATTATTAATCTTATTGCTGCGCATCTTTTCCTCTTTTTTGTTTATTCTCTTACAACGCTTTTCATTAAAAAGTTTTTAAATTCTGGATAATTTTTCAGAGGTTTCTTTTAAATAAATTAACGTATTATTCTAATAATAATTCAATCTACGGATTATTCTTCGAATGTAATCTTCAATTTTATAACTGCGCTTGATTGATTTATTCTTTATCCACGAAGTCTGTAAAAGGAAGTAAAAAACCACGATTATCTGAAATAGATTCAATTTTCTGAAAAATAGGTTCTACTATTTCTGAATTAATTTTTTTCATCTTTCATATCCTTTTATAATTATTGTCATATTTACTCTCTATTATTCTACAATGGATTGATATTTATTCACAAATTTTTTTTATGTCATTGAACTTATTAAATACATTAAATTAATATATAAAATACTTATTCTTCTAAGTACGAGGGAATATTAGGAGATAATTATAAACTTTATTTTTTTCATTTTTATGCCTATCTCGCCTTCCCGTTTCCCTTCTTATTTTTTTCCCTATTTATCACATATTCAGCAACTCCACTCAATCGAACTTGAGCTTACCTCACCTTCTAAATCCAGAGAACTAATTAAATGAAATTCTAACCGCTATAACACTCTATCTATTTTCTGCCTCCTATCTAAATCCACACTTCCCCAACCCCTTAACCACAAACTACGAACCTTAAACCACGAACCTTGAACCTTGAACAAAGAACCACGAACTTTGAACCTTGAACAAAGAACCACGAACCAAGAACTTCAAACTACGAACCTTGAACACCCCAACCCCTCTCCCCTAATCCCTAATCCCTAATCCCTAATCCCTAACCCCTAATCCCTAACCCCTAATCCCTAATACCGCGTATAATTACACACTTTGCTATAATAATTACTATATACAATAAAGATTTTCTTACAGAACTCATTTTATATTATTACGGGGGCTATAAATAGCCACAAATAAATCAAAAGGTCGGGAAAAAATTATTGTTAAAATATTACTCCTTCGTAAGGATAAACCCTCTTTTGTATTTAAACTTAAGTTCCAATAAAGTAAGAATTCCGCACTGCTCTTCTACTTTGTTAAGATTATTATTTAATCACTGTTAATCACGACAAAAATCGATTATTTAAAATATGAAATAGGTTAAATAACAGTACTCTTTAATTTTAATAAACGTTCAATTTTTTGCATTCGGTAGGAGTACAATTTTGAATGTATTAAACTATTCGCCACAAAATTCTATTATGCAAAAATTCATAATTAACGAACATATTAGAATTTATAAGTTGCTGACATAAAAGATCTTTACTAATCCTCCCAAAGGATACTAAGTACTGCATTATAATTAGTTAGATAAATATTCTGCTCATAAAGGAAATAATTTCTTCTATAAAATCTGTCCTGTAAAAACCAGGCATCAGCTAAAATTTTATTCACATCTGTATTCATAGTACCATTGTTAAAATAATCGTAGCAATAAGAATACTTATTAATTTGTGTGCCATGTGGTAACCATTTGAAAGTAAAATCTTTATTGATAACACTCCATTTTACTTTTTTATCCTGACTCAAAATTACCGCAGCTGGGTGTCTGCCAATTTCTGCATATCGAATGGCTGCAGAAAGCAGAGAAGTAGAGAAATATTCAGACATATCGATTATTAATTTTGCCCCTGGAATTTTTCCCCTGGTAAAATCCCATACCCATTCATCTTTCATTAATAGTTCTGCCGCAAAAACATTGGCATCTCTTTCCAATTCTTTTTTAGAATTCAGTCCCAACAGATCCTCTATAGAACAGCTGATTATATTTTTATTTCTTTCATTTTCAAAATGTCCAATTTCGTGCGCAATAACAAAATTTTTTTGTTTTTCATCCTTTATAGCAGAACTTATCTTAATTAATCCACAGTTTTCAGATTTATGTATTCTTGCGGCGTGTGATTTTATATCACATTCTTCAATAAAGATATTTTTATAGGCTGCTATTTTTTCCAGATCGATATGCTCCGGTTTTGTTATACTGCATTCGGCAAGTAATTTCCTTGCATTTGCACGAGCTAACTGGCTCATTCTTATTTAGAATCAATTATTTCTTTCAAGAATTTAAGTTTTTTCTCATCTTTAAGGATATCCTGGATATCCTGCTCTGTCAATGATTCTAATTTATTGAATTCAACTTGTAGTTTTTGCTCGATTTCACTATCACTAAGTTCAATATTTAATTTATCTTTAAGAGCAATTATGAGATCTTTATATTTATTTATTTTTTTCTGACTTTCTTGATAAATTAAATTTCTCTTTATATCGTCAATTTTATTTAATACTCTCTGCCTGAATTTTTCATAGTCAATTCCTGCCTCTTTTAGCTCTTTATCGATTTCTTCATCTGTAAGCTGGTCGGTATCGGCAAAAATTTCTGCGAGTATCTCGTACTCCCTTCGATGCATATTAACTCCTCTTTTTTTTCAATATTTAATTAATATCTAATTCTTCTTTGAAGATTTTTTTTAAGTATCTTCTAATACGTTTCTTTACTGCATCGACTTTTTCGGGGGGAATTCCATAGTCGGCTTCCATTTGTTTAGGAGTTCTTCCTTCGAGAATAAGTTCAAAAACAATGCCCATTTCGATATCATCTTTCAGAGCTTCCCTGCATCTTTCTATTAGATCCTTATTATCAAAATCTGATTCTATCTGTTCTTTGGTTCTGTCGTGTGCATTATCAAGTGCATCAGTTGTAATACCCAGTTTTTGATTTATTACTATATCATCTACCTTTTTACTATCCATTCCATTAGCAAGGTGCGAGATAATGCTTTTTATACAAGATTTTACAAATGCTTCTACATCTAATTTTTTAGTATCCCATTTACGTTTACCAATAATGGCGCTATATATTACTTCGTCAACAATATCCTCTGCTGTTTTATAATATTCTCTTTTAAAGATTCTATAGAACATTAATTGCCTCGTACAATAATAGAGCCACCTTTGAGGCGGTCCCCCTTCTTTTCTTAAGATCTCCTCAAATATTTTTAAAGCCTCATTGTTAATGTTCTCTTCTCTACTCAATATACCACCTTAATTTTATTTAACAATATATATACCGCTTAAAAGTCATTTTTCGCCATCTTAATTTTTAAAATTTTAGTCGGCGATTTTCTCACTTCCATCGGTATTTATTGTTAAAAATTCAAGGTACTTAAATGAAAACATTCTCAACGATAAATGATTTAGATATAAATCGTGAAATTGAATATCATTGTCTCGTTACAGAATCGTTACATACTTATATTAAAGTCGATTTAAAGTCGTTTAAAGGTCGTTTTTACTCACCTGTAGCACCGCTCACGGTTTGTTCCGAAATATCAAATAAGATAAAACAGAGAGCACCGCCTACTCATTATATTCGATATTCAATTTTCATTAGTCAATGTTCAATATTCACTTAATAATGAATGATCCGCTATGGCGGTGAAGTGAACAGCAATTTATTTGCCTTGAGAGCACTATTCGATCTATTGCCTCAAGGTACCTAACAGATTTATAAATCACAATGCTCAATTTGTTTAATCAATAAATCAATATTCACATAACTAATTGGAGGAAAATTATGGCACAGTTAGATAAAAGATTTTTCGGTAAACTTAAAGGCTCGCTTGGAGATATTGTATTTCGTTCGCGTAATGAAAAAAATTACATTGCTCACAAACCAGCATCATATACACCACCTGATACTCCAGAGTTCAGAGAACGCATTAGCAAATTCAGGATTGCAGTAAAGCTCGCTTCAGCAATCTATTCATTTCAGTCTCTCAAAAAAATATGGAAATCACTTGTCCCGGCGGGCACTTCACCCTTTTCTCATCTTGTTAAGATCAATTATCCATTTGTACTGGATAATGACATTACCAATATGATTATGATGACACCAAGATCATCTTTTGGTATAAAAGTGCAAAGTCTTAATATCAATAACAATGTTCTGAATATTGAACTGGCTCCTTTAACGAATCTCTCAAATGTTAATCCGGATATTGAAAAGAAAATTCAAATTCTGGCATTGATATTTCTTCAGCTACCTGTTAATTCAACTCTTCCAGCTTATGAATTTCTGCAGATATCCTCGCCTAAAACTTTAATAAATCTAACTGATCCGCTTGTATTCAATATCCCATTACTTACTGCTGATAGTGAATTGTTACCTAACTATACAAATAAAAAAGTGGTTTTTACTGCGATTACATTTGATGAGAATGAAGAAGAAGTCCAGTTTAGTTCAACCATTAATTATACACTTGTTTAATTTAAAGCTCTTTTAACTCTTAACTATACACCTTAACAATCCCTGCCCCAATCTTTATAGTGCGGGGCAGGAAATTTTCAGAAATTTTTTATTTCATGTATGCACGTTGCCAGTATATTACATCTCTCAAAACTTATTTAATGATATCGATTTCGACAGTACTTTATACTTAATTTCCGTGTTAAATATAGGATCATTAGTATTTTTTTCCTTGATCAACCAAACATCTGCATTAATAAATTACTTCAATTTTAGAACACTTAAAGAATCTTCGATTAGTTTATTTGCATTATTTATTTCAAGATCTTTTGTTTTGAGATTTTCGTTAAATTTGATGTCGGGAAGTATCCACGTTGTTTTTAATCAATCTGATTACCCATCAAACACCAACTAAACACTCGCTTAATATCCTCAGGAGAATAATTAGGTATATTTGTCAATGAGAATGTTAACTTAATCTATAATATGAAGTAGAATGGTTCGATAACTTCAGAGCTAAATTTTGTTTTATGCCTTACCTATCCCTCTGGAGAAAATTCATATTCAGAATTGGAAAATATAGATTCTTTACTTTGAATGATTTTGTAATCTCTTAATTGATTTACTGGCAAATGGGTTTAATTGTAAACTTACGATTGAGATATTTTATAATTTTATTGCAACTAATCAGTTATAGATTACAGTAATTTTTAATAATAGATAAAAATCTAGAAAAGTCAGAGAGTCTATTGTTTACTATATCGGTAAGAATGTTTAAGTCTAAGGACATATACTCGTGGCTAAGTCTATTTCTATATCCCGCCATTTTATTAAGTAATATTTTATCATCTTCACTTATAATATTATGATTATAGAGAAGTTCGCTTATATCAGTGTAATAATCCCATTTTTCATTAAAGTCAGCTGAAATAATGTGTGATAGCATGTCAAATAAATTTTGAATCAATAAATATATCCCTCTCTCTAATATCCATAATAAGTCTTTATCTTTTTTTAATTCGTCAACTGTAACATTTCGATGTTTTTTTAAATTCTCAAGATCCTCTATAAACGAAGAAATATGTTTTTCTATAATTTCTAGATCAGGCATTATTAATTTTTCTATTAAATAACGTCTTCTAATATTTCTTAAATTTGCAGCATCAATATAAATTTTACGTATGTAGTTTTCATAATAAATCCGTTTACGCTCACACTTGCTGAAGAGTAAAATTCCTTCATTAATAATTTTTTTTTGAATATAAAGTTCAGCATTATTCATTACAATAAAATCAATATTTTCTCTCACAAGAATATTAAGTTGACTGATCATTTCGCTTTCGTAGCCGTATGGAAACTTCATCAAATCATTTTTATCAAAATTATCAGCAAGATAAACAGCGACATCTACATCATGATAAAATTCTTTGTTAACAAACGAACCAAAAATGTAGGCAAAGATAACTTCCTCTCTTCCCCTTAAAAATTCTGTAACTTTCTTTTGAATTTGCTCTTTTTCCACAGCAATCTACTTGATTACTTTTTGAATATCGATATTATAATTACACTAAATTTTACAATATTTAATAGCCTTTTTCAAGTACTTTTAACAAGACCACCTGGATTATTCATTTAACCAATATTTTAATCTTTGTTTCAGCTTACAATTCTAAATTTTCTTTATTGTTAGCAGGAGTATCAACCAGAATGTCAACTTTTGTTAGTTGAAGTATGCTGGATTAATGTGATTATTTTTTCAATGTTCGTCGTTCAATGTTCAATGTATTTTGTTCTTTGTTCAATGTTCTTTGTTTAATGTTCTTTATCCACACTTCCCCAACCCCTTAACCACAAACCACGAACTTTGAACCAAGAACCAACCACCACGAACCACGAACTACGAACCTCGAACCTTGAACAAAGAACCAAGAACTAAGAACTTTGAACCACGAACTTTGAACCTTGAACTAAGAACTACGAACCAAGAACTTTAAACTACGAACCTTGAACACCCTAACCCCTATCCCCTAATCCCTCCTCCCTAACCCCTCATCCCTACCCCACTTCTTCTACCCTCCCATTTTCCAGCCTGTACTTTTTTCCGCTTTTAGGACATACAGCGAATCCACTTTTATCAAATTTTAGTTTAACTCCCGCTTCAGAAACCCAGCCGACTAACTTTGCTGGATTTCCTACAACCAGTCCATAATCAGGTACATCTTTTGTTACAACTGCGCCTGCACCAACAAATGCATAACGTCCAATTGTTATGCCGCATATTATTGTACAATTTGCACCCAGACTCGCACCTTCTTTAACAAGCGTTTTTATATAATACTCACTTCCTGCCTGAGGATATTTGCTTCGCGGATCCTTTATGTTCGTAAATACCATTGAAGGTCCGCAGAAAACATAATCTTCAAGTGTTACTCCCTCATAAACAGAAACGTTGTTTTGTATTTTTACATAATTACCAATTACTACATTATTCCCAACGTTCACATTTTGACCGAGTACACAATACTTACCAATTCTGGCTCCTGATTGTACATGAGTGAAATGCCAGATTTTTGTTCCCTCTCCAATTTCGACATTCTCGTCAATTACTGCATGTTCGTTGATGTAGTAGTTAGGCATTTGTTCTTTGTTCTTCGTTAAGTTACCTATTGTCAAAAGCTTATTTAAAAATCAATTTCATTTCTAATTCGATATGCAAGTTGAATTGAGGGACGTGCGTCGTTAATGCCATAACCATTTCCACTTATTATCTCTTTATATACTAAAGTATGTAAGTCCGTAAAACCTTCTGTAAATTCGAGTTCCTTTTCGTCAATTTTAATTGAACGGTAAGTTCTTTTTCCGATAGCTTTTATATTTTCTGGTAAGTCTTCGTAATTAATTGAAAGGCGCCATTTTACAAATGCATTTTCCAGTTCAAGTTCACCCTGCATGGAGCGTTTATTATTTTCAATAATTTGTGAATGGACTGGTTGACCAAAAATCCAGATTAACATGTCGAAAAAATGAATTCCAATATTTGTTGCCACTCCACCCGACTTTTCGATGATTCCTTTCCATGAAAAATCGTACCATAAACCTCGTGCAGTTATATAATCGAGACTTATATTGAATTTTTTTGATGGATTGCTTTTAAGTTCGGTGTCGACTTCGCTTTTTAATTTTATAATTGAAGGATGGACTCGCAATTGTAAAACTGTATAAACTTTTTTGCCGGTTTCTTTTTCAATTGTTTCAAGTGCATCAAGGTTCCATGGGTTGAGAACTATAGGTTTTTCACAAATAGCATTTGCACCAATTCTTAGAGCCAGTCTGATATGCGAATCGTGTAAAAAATTTGGCGAACAAATCGATAAATAATGCACGCGCTCTGAATCCGATTTTCTACGTAACAAATCGAGATGTCGTTCGAATCGTTCAAATTCAACAAAGAAACTGACTTCAGGGAAATAACTGTCCAATAGTCCAACTGAATCGTGTGGGTCTAACGCTGCAACAAGATTATTTCCTGTTTCTTTAATTGCCTTCAAATGTCTTGGAGCTATATAGCCCGCCACGCCTGTAATTGCGAAGTTCATGGGGTTATTTGTTCAATGTTCGTGGTTCAATGTTGGTGGTTCAATGTTCTTGGTTCAATGTTCTTGGTTCAATGTTCTTGGTTCAATGTTCAATGTTGGGAGTTCAATGTTCGTCGTTCAATGTTCAATGTTTGTGGTTTGTAGTTAATGGAATTTTAAGATGGTTAGTCAATACTTTTTAGATATTTGATGAAACCACCAAGCAAATTCTTAATCTTTTTAATGCGATTCTGAATCTGAATAAAATCTCCTTCTTCAATATAATTTAGATCTAATGCCAGATATATTAAAGATTCTACTTCTGATGACGACCTGTATGAATACTTAAGAAAATTAATAAATGATTTAGCTGAACCACTATCGAAACCTTCTGCAATATTACTCATTATTGAAATTGACGCTCTTTGTATTTGATCTTTTAATCCAAAGTCTTTACTGAATTTTGTCCCAGATGTTAATTTATAAATTTCGCTAACAAGTAACCTGGCTTCTTTCCAGGAATCAATATCAGTAAAATTATTTATCTTCATATAAACTTCAGCACTTCCGCACCTTGAACAAAATAACAAAATCACGCTTTAAACACATTCCCTTCACTTATACCTTTAGCTTTAAATGCGTTGCGAGTATCGAGAATTAGTCGGGCATGTTTACGTATGAAATCATAGTCATAATCGTCGTGGTCGGTTGCAAGTAAAACAAGGTCGTAAAGTCGTATTACATCTTTTGTTAATTCCACTGAATTCATATCAAAATTATATTTTCGTGTTGGAGGTAGCTTGGGCACATAGGGGTCGTTATAATCAACTTCGGCTCCTCGTTCTCGTAGTAATTCAATTAATTTGAGCGAAGGAGACTCTCTCATATCATCCACATTCTTTTTATATGCAACTCCAAGTATTAAAATCTTACTTCCTTTCATTGCCTTGTGTGCCTGGTTCAATACTTCGATAGCTCTTTCGACCACATAGTAAGGTTGAAATGTGTTTACTTCACCAGCAAGTTCAATAAACTTTGTGTTTACTTCATATTCACGTGCTTTCCAGGTCAGGTAAAACGGGTCAATTGGTATGCAGTGCCCACCAAGTCCTGGTCCCGGATAAAATGCCTGGAACCCGAAAGGCTTTGTTTTGGCTGCTTCAATCACTTCCCATATATCGATATTCATCCTTTCAAATACAACTTTCAATTCATTCACAAGCGCAATGTTAACAGAACGATAGATGTTTTCGAGTAATTTGGCAGCTTCAGCCACACGAGGCGAAGAAACCGGAACGGTAGTTTTTATTATTTTATTATAAAGAGCAACTGCTACTTCAGTACAATTTTCAGTAACCCCACCAATAATCTTAGGAATTGTAGAGGTCGTAAAATCTTTATTTCCGGGGTCCTCTCTTTCAGGACTGAAAGCAAGGAAGAAATCTTTACCTGGGGTGTAGGGATTAGGGATTAGGGATTGGGGATTAGTATTCAGGTATTGGGGATTAGTATTCAGGGATTGAGGATTAGTATTTTGAATTTGTGGTGCAGATTCGAATAATGGTAATAGTACTTCCTCCGTTGTCCCAGGATAAGTAGTACTTTCTAAAGTTATTAATTGACCTTTTTGTAAGTATTTTTGAATAGTAAGTGCTGTATCTTTAACAAATCTCAAGTCTGGTTCACGATGTTCGTCTAATGGAGTAGGAACACATATAATAATTGCATCACATTCTTTGAGTCTTGCAAAATCCGATGTTGCCTGAAATTTCTTTTTCTTTAAAATTTCTTTAATCAATTTTGAATCGATATGTTTAATGTAGCTTTTTCCTTCGTTTAATAAAGGAATTTTTTTCTCGTCAATATCAAAACCGATTACATTAAATCCATTATTAGCAAATGTAATTGTGAGCGGTAAACCGACATATCCCATTCCAATAACGCCCACAATGGCGCTTTTATTTTCGATCTTTTCGAGGAGATTTTTTTTGTAATTCATTTATGTCTCGAGTTAATTGGTTGATTTGTTGTCAGTTGAATAGTTATATGATAAGTTTACATTGCTTTGTTTTTTTATTACACCCAGGTTTATATTAGAGTTTGCTTCGCTCATTTCATTCGCTCGCAAAGACGTTTGTATCATTTGTTGAAAATACTGTCTCTTAATTGTTATGTCAAATCTCCTTACCATAGGCGGGGGACGACGCAATCTCATTTAGCTATAGTAAAGTGTGATTAAACTCACCGTGCGGTTGCTGAGTGCAAAGCAAATCAGAGCAACCGTAATTGTTATCTTCGTAAGTGGTAGTTTTGGGATTTCTTAGAGTTTGCTTCGCTCACTTCGTTCGCTCGCAAAGACAAGCGTGTGTATTGAGTTTGCTTCGCTCACTTCGTTCGCTCGCAAAGACAAGCGTGTGTAGTGAGTTTGCTTCGTTCGTTTCACTCTCTCGCAAAGACGTTTGTTACATTTGTTTGTAAAGACGAGGTTATGTGTTTTAAGTTTGCTTCGCTCACTTCGTTCGCTCGCAAAGACAAGCGTGTGTAGTGAGTTTGCTTCGCTCGTTTCACTCGCTCGCAAAGACGTCTGTATCACTTACTTTCAAAGACTGGTGTTTCAATCACATAAAAACCAAACCTTAAACATTCAACTCATAACCTTGAACGTTGAACATAGAACCATGAACCTTGAACAAAGAACGTTGAACTCCCTAACCCCTATTCCCTAATATCTACAGCTCCGCCACGTGAGTCACATGGCTCATAAATAGACACAGAGTAGAAAATTATGGGCTAATATTAAATCTTTTCTTTGGCTTTTGATAGTACTATAAATTCAATTTGATTGCGTTATATTGAATACGTTGCCCTAACTTACTTGCCCTAAAAAACGTGCACAAATATAGAAGTATTAAAATATCCTCGCAAGTAAAAAGTAATCATTAATTGATTACTTAATAAAAAAATAATAGTCGATAAATTTACTCGGAGCTACATGTCATTAAATTATACTCAAAGCATTACATCGGTCAATATTTTTTTGCTTTTCAAACTATATACAAACAACAGAATAACAATTAATTAAAGAGAGTTACTTATCAATTTTCAAAATAATATTTTCTTTTTTTCTTTTATCGAGGACATCCGATTTATACGTAGATTTGAACAAATCAAAGATATTAATTCCCTCTTTTCTTAACGTAGAATTAATCTTTTGTGATTCTTTATTTGCAACCGATTTTAAATCGATTTTATTCTTATCTACGGAGGGTTTATCTAATGATTGCTGAATTTCATTTTCTTCTTGAAGACTATTTAATTCATTGTCCAACTCGTGCTCTTTCGATTCTTCGTCCTTGAATGAAGGGTCGAGAGCAAAGATTGCGATTGCAAAGATTTTATCGTTTTGATTTTTTGCTTCGGAAGCGCGCATATCGAAGCTATAAATTTCTGTATAGTCATTTACCCTGCCGATATTGCTCAATCCTACCTGCTGGATCTTAAATCTAAATTGACTAAACGGCAAATTAAATTTCAAAAAAGCCAGATCTTTAATTGCATAAATTGGGTCGAAATAGATTAATTCCATTTCATTATCGATTTCGAGGAAGAAACCGTATTTTGTAGAATAAGCGTCGAGATGTGGATCATTAGTCAGTAGCCTGTAGACAATCATATTTTTAGCCACAGGCTCTTTGACTATATTGCAAACTTCCGTATAGCTTATCGGTCGGGGCTGTTTAATATTTTCCTGTTTATAAATGACTCTGAAATTATCTTCAAATCGGTTTTGTGAATAAATCAGAATATCTTTTCTACGGACATCGAGAGTTTCGAGATACATTTCTCAAGCCCATCTAATTAAACCGAGTTCAAACTGGTTAATCAATAAATCGTGTTTCGGGAGAATACGAAGAGTAAATCCGAATTGACCTGTATTCGTGCATTCGATTTCACCTTTATAGGTATATCTACCGTCTTTCGATTTTTTGGGAACGTATTTCATATTGACATTATTTTTCTCTTTGCCGCCGTTATCAATTTTACCGTAATAAATCTGAACGTCGACATCATCCGGCGTTAAATTTCCAAGTTCAACTTCGGCAGTAACGGGGTATTTATTACCTACTTTTAATTCCTTTCCTTTTAATTCTTCAGCAATACTAATAAACTTAACCTTATTCCAGTTATTATAGACGTTTTGTTTCCAGGCAGTGAATTCCTTTGCTTTTTTCCATTTATTACTCATTAACAAAAGACGTTTTTCATACGCTTTGAAATAGAATCGTTCGGCATATTCTCTTACCATTCGATGAGTGTTGAAAAAAGGACCGAGAGTACGCATCGAATTTTTCATCATATTAATCCATCCGCGCGGCAATTTATCTTCGCCCCGATTATAAAAGAGCGGAACAATTTCTTTTTCGATCGCTTCATAAATAAGTCGTGATTCAACCTCGTCCTGATATTCGAGATTTTCATACTCTTCGCCATTGCCAATTTTCCAGCCGACTTCGTGATTGTAAGCTTCGTCCCACCAGCCGTCGAGCACACTCAAATTCAAGCCTCCGTTTGCAATTACTTTCATGCCGGAAGTGCCGCTGGCTTCAAGGGGTCTACGTGGATTATTGAGCCATACATCACAGCCTTCAACCATATAGCGTGCCACGTTCATATCATAATTTTCGATAAATACAATTTTTTTTCGCAATGATGGTTCTTTAGTCATTGCAATTACTTCTTGAATCAACTTTTTCCCTTCTTCATCCTTAGGATGGGCTTTCCCAGCAAAGATTAATTGAACTGGATAGTCGGGATTGCAGAGAATACTTTCGAGACGTTCGATATCCCTGAATATGAGATTTGCCCTTTTGTACGTAGCAAAACGTCGTGCAAATCCGATTGTCAATGCCTGAGCATCCAGAACCTCTTTAGCGGCTTTTATTTCAGAAGCAGATCCACCACGTTGCATAATCTGCTTTTTCAAACGGTTACGTGCAAATGCCACAAGTCGTTCGCGTCTTCTTTCGTGTGTACGCCACAATTCTTCGTCTGGTATTTCATCAATTCTTTTCCAGACTTCTTCGTCTGAAGGGTCGCGATTAAATTTTTCACCTAAGTAACGGAACAATAATTCGTGCATATCATTCGATAAATGCGAATGAATATGAACGCCGTTTGTAATATGTTCAATTGGAATTTCGTCGAATGGAATATCAGGAAATCCACTCTGCCACATTTTTTTAGAAACATGACCGTGCAGTCTACTTACACCGTTAACGAATCCCGCCATATTCATAGCCAGATGCGCCATGTTGAAATTTGCAGGTTCTTTATCTTTTACGATTGTTCCGAGTTTATAGAAAGTCTTATCGTCGATTTGTAGTTCTTCTCTATAATATCTACCAAAATATTTTTCTATTAAATCATTAGGAAAAATATCAATACCTGCAGGCACGGGTGTATGTGTGGTAAATATGTTAGAATGATAATTGATATCTTTAGCCTCGTTAAAGGAGAGTCCATAAATTTTAATTAGTAGGCGTATTCTTTCAAGAGCAAGGAAAGCAGAATGTCCCTCGTTCATATGACAGACAAGAGGACTAATTTTCATTGCATGTAGAGCGCGAATGCCGCCAATACCCAGTACAATTTCCTGCTGAATCCTGGTTTCAATATTGCCCCCGTAGAGAGTGCGTGTAATCTTTCTATCTTCTTCCCGGTTCTCCGGTACATTGGTGTCAAGAAGATAAAGTGGTATTCTACCGATTTCAATTTTCCAGATCTGAAAATATACTTTCCTATCTGGAAAGTCGAGTTCGATTTTTAAAGGTGTATTACCACCATTTTCAGTAACTAAGTTCATCGGTTGGTTATAGAAATCGGTAATTTCGTATCTTTCCTGTTGCCAGCCATCATTGGTTAGATATTGCTGGAAGTAGCCTTCTTTGTAACAGAGTCCTACACCAACAAGTGGAATGCCGAGGTCGCTTGAAGATTTTAAATGGTCGCCCGATAAAACGCCGAGACCACCTGAATAAATTTGTAACGATTCTGTTAAACCATACTCAGCAGAAAAATATGCGATTACGTTTTCATTACCATAATTATAGTTTTTTTGATACCATGTTTTTTCTTCTTTATATACTTTGAGTTGAGTATAAACTCTTTCCATGTGAGCCAAGAAGCTGTCGTCGGCAGCCACATCGTTCAGTCTTTTTTGACTAATTTTTCCCAGCATTAATACGGGATTATGGTAAGTCTCTTCCCACAATTGTGGATCGAGTCTACGTAACAAATCAATTGCGTCGTAATTCCACGTCCAGAAAAGATTGTATACAATTTCTCTGAGTGGTTCGAGATTATCTGGTAAAGAAGGAACTACATTGAATCTGCCGATATAATTAATCATTTATTTTTTCCCTTTATTTTGCTTCTATAAAAAACGGTATTCAATTTAATAAAATTTTTTGTAACAACGATAATTGAAAAAATTGCAATAATATTTTTGCGTGTGTTAGAATTATTTAAGATGATGGATACTTTGAGAACGATTTTGATTTAACTCCGTCTTTGTGAGGGAGCAAATCGTATGTCTTTGCGAGAGAGCGAAGCGAACGAAGCAAACTCAAAAAAACAACCTCGTCTTTGCGAGCAAATAAAATGAGCGAAGCAAACTCAATACACACGCTTGTCTTTGCGAGCGAGTGAAACGAGCGAAGCAAACTCAAAAAAAAACAACCTCGTCTTTGCGAGCAAGTGTAACGAATATCTTTGTGGAAGAACAAAAAGTATGTCTTTGCGAGTGAGCGAAGCGAACGAAGCAAACTCAAAAAAAACACAACCTAGTCTTTGCGAGCGAACGAAGTGAGCGAAGCAAACTCTAAAGAATCCCAAAACTGCCACTTACTAAAATAACAATTACGGTTGCTTCGATTGCTTTGCACTCAGCAACCGTAGTATGAAGTTTATCACACTTTACTAAAGCTACATGAGATTGCTTCGTCAGCCCCGCCTAAGGCGGGGCTGACTCGCAATGACATGTGAAAGGCAGTCTCTGTGAGTGAGTGAAACGAACGTCTTTGCGAGCAAGTGTAACGAATATCTTTGTGGAAGAACAAAAAGTATGTCTTTGCGAGCGAGTGAAACGAGCGAAGCAAACTCAAAAAAAACAACCTCGTCTTTGCGAGGAATGAGCCAAAGGCTAATGATAAAGCAAATTCTGAACATCCCTTTCGTCTTTGCGAGTGAGCGAAGCGAACGAAGCAAACTCAAAAAAACAACCTCGTCTTTGCGAGCGAACGAAGCAAACTCTAAAGAATCCCAAATACTACCACCTACTAAGATAACATTGGCGGTTGCTTCGATTGCTTTGCTCTCAGCAACCGTAGTATGAAGTTTATCACACTTTACAAAGGCTACATGGGATTGCTTCGTCAGCCCCGCCTTAGGCGGGGCTGACTCGCAATGACATGTAAGAGACAGTCTTTGATTCTAACAAACTCCTCTGCTTGCCATAACACATAGTTTGATATATAAAAAAAAGTCCCGCCTGGAAGCGGGACTTTGAATTTTTAGAAGAGTGAAATTTATTAATACATATCACCCATACCATGCGGCATGGCAGGAGTAGCTTTTTCTTCTTCTTTTTTCTCGTAAACAACAGCTTCTGTAGTAATCAACAGAGAAGCTACCGAAGCAGCATTTTCGAGAGCAGTGCGAGTTACTTTTGTAGGATCGATAACGCCGGCTTTCATTAGATTTTCGTATGTTTCAGTCTGAGCGTTGAAACCGTAGTCATCCTTTCCTTCGAGAACTTTATTGAGAACCACTGCGCCTTCTAAACCGGCATTAGCAGCTATTTGTTTGAGAGGTTCTTCGAGAGCTTTTTGTACAATACGAACACCAGTTGTCTGGTCGTCGTTTTCACCTTTAACTTTGTCGAGTGATTTAATTGCACGAACCAGAGCAACGCCACCACCTGGAATAATACCTTCTTCAACTGCAGCTCTTGTAGCATGGAGAGCGTCTTCAACGCGTGCTTTCTTTTCTTTCATTTCAACTTCGGTAGCGGCACCAATTTTCAGAACTGCAACGCCACCTGATAATTTAGCCAGACGTTCCTGCAATTTTTCTCTGTCATAGTCCGAAGTAGTTTTTTCAATCTGAGCTTTAATTTCATTAATTCTCTTCTTAATATCGTCAGGATTACCAGCCCCTTCGACAATTGTTGTGTTATCCTTGTCAACGGTAATTCTTTTAGCTCTTCCAAGATATTCGAGAGTAGCGTTTTCGAGTTTGAATCCTCTTTCTTCGGAAATGACAGTACCATTTGTAAGGATTGCAATATCTTCGAGCATTGCTTTACGTCTGTCGCCAAATCCAGGAGCTTTAACAGCGCAAACCTTGAGGGTACCACGCAATTTATTTACAACAAGTGTTGCAAGAGCTTCGCCTTCGAGGTCTTCGGCAATGATTAAAAGACTTCTACCAGCTTGAGCAATTTTTTCGAGAATTGGCAGAAGGTCTTTCATAGCCGAAATTTTCTTGTCGTGAATCAAAATGTATGCATCTTCAAGAACTGCCTCCATAGTTTCCGAATTTGTTACGAAGTATGGAGAAATATAACCGCGGTCGAATTGCATACCTTCGACAACTTCAAGAGTAGTTTCAGCGGATTTACTTTCTTCGACAGTAATAACGCCGTCTTTGCCAACTTTTTCCATAGCATCTGCAATCAAATCGCCAATGGCCTTATCGTTATTAGCAGAAATTGCGCCGACCTGAGCAATTTCATCGCGACCGCCAACTTCTTTGCTAATCGATTTTAGATATTCGATAACTTTTGCAACAGCAATATCGATACCGCGTTTTAGATCCATTGGATTTGCGCCAGCAGTAACGTTTTTCAAGCCTTCGCGGAAAATAGCCTGAGCCAATACAGTTGCAGTTGTTGTACCGTCGCCGGCAACATCACTCGTTTTCGAAGCAACTTCGCGCACCATCTGAGCGCCCATATTTTCAATCGGATCTTCCAATTCGATTTCTTTGGCTACTGTAACGCCGTCTTTTGTAACAGTTGGAGCGCCGAATTTTTTATCTATAACTACATTGCGTCCTTTTGGACCCAGAGTAACTTTAACCGCATTTGCTAATTTATCAACGCCTACTTTAAGAGCACTTCTTGCATCAGTGCTGAATTCAATTACTTTTGCTGCCATAATAATCCTCCTTTTTTATCAAACTTTATTTTTGAACGATACCGTAAATGTCGCTTTCGCGCATAATCAGATATTCTTCGCCGTCAATTTTAACTTCTGTTCCGGAATATTTTCCGTACAAAACGGAATCTCCGACCTTAACGTGCATATTAATTAATTTTCCGTCTTCTGTAATTCTACCCTCACCGACGGCAACTACTGTGCCTTCGATCGGCTTTTCTTTTGCAGTATCTGGCAAAATAATTCCACCTTTTGTGGTTTCTTCGGCTTCTTTCGGTTTTACAATTACTCTGTCAGCCAAAGGTTTAATCTTGAATTCTGCCATATCTTTACCTCCTTTTAATTTTAAGTTTATTAGCACTCTTTTTTAACGAGTGCTAATATAAATTTATTGAATCATTTTGTCAAGTATTTTTCTTTGATTTTTGCATAAAATAAGCGTTTTTAGATAGGATTAAATATCTTTTTAATCTTTCTCCACGCTCCTTGCAAAAATATAATCGAGATTTGTCAGCATTTTTTCGGGATTAAAAACTTCCTCGATTTCTGCTTTCGATAGATATTTCAATGCGTCAGGGGATTTAAGAAGTTCGTCTTTCAGATTTGTCGATTTATCCTGCCAGACTTTCATGGAGCAGTCCTGTACGATTTTATAAGCTTCTTCTCGCGTAATTCCCTTTTCAACCAGCTTAAGCAAAATTTTCTGTGAGAAAATAAGTCCACGAGTTTTATTAAGATTTTCGAGCATATTTTCGGGATAGATGACCAAATTGTCGATCAATTTTATTGTAAGATTGAGCATATAATCGAGCGCAATACAACTATCGGGCAGAATAACGCGCTCGGCCGAAGAATGGGAAATATCGCGTTCATGCCAGAGAGGTACGTTTTCAAGAGCCGCAATTGAATTAGCTCTCAATATACGAGCCAGTCCACTTAGACGTTCACTAACAATCGGATTTCTCTTATGTGGCATTGCAGAAGAACCTTTTTGCCCTTTCGAAAAATATTCTTCGGCTTCGAGGACTTCAGTGCGTTGCAAATGCCTGATTTCAATGGCTATTTTATCGAGTGTGGTACCGATAATTGCAAGAGTGGTAAGAAACTCGGCGTGTCGGTCGCGTTGAACTACCTGAGTGGCAACCGGCTCGGCTTTCAAACCGAGATTTTTACACACATATTCTTCAACTTGCGGTGATAGATGATCGAAAGTTCCAACTGCTCCTGAAATTTTTCCAACGCTAACATTTTGAATTGCCCTTTCGAGTCGATCAATATTTCTCTTTGTTTCTTCGTACCAGAGAGCGAACTTTAATCCCATCGAATATGGTTCGGCATGAATTCCGTGACTGCGTCCCACACAAATAGTTCTTTTATGTTCGAGTGCTCTTTTTTTCAGCACTTTTTTTAATTCGTATAGACCCTTTAATAACAATTCGCCTGCAGTTTTAATTTGATAAGCAAGTGCAGTGTCGAGCACATCCGACGAGGTCATGCCGTAATGAATATGGCGCGACGCCGGTCCAACAAATTCAGCCACACAGGTCAGAAAAGCAATAACGTCGTGTTTGGTAGTTTCTTCAATTTCAAGAATTCGTTTTAAATCGAAATTAGCTTTTTCTTTTATCTCTTTAAAATCCTCGTCTGGAATTTCACCCATTTTATGACGAGCTTCGCAGGCTAAAATTTCCACTTTTAACCACGTTTCGAATTTGAATTGATCGCTCCAGATATGCCCCATTTCGGGACGGGTATAACGGGAAATCATTACTTCCTCTCCAGTTTCATTTTCTTGATAAGAATTTTATTATCCCTCATAATTTTAACGTCAATTACATCGCCGGGTCTGAATTCCTGCAGAATGCCGATTAATGTGTTTTCGTTATTGACCTTAAAATTATTTATTCCGAGAATGATGTCATAGACCTTAAAACCAGCTTTATCTGCTGGCGAATTTTTTATCACATTTGTGATTATTACTCCATGAGAACTTTTTAGATCGTAAGCTTTAGCAATGGAAGGATCGATAGTTTGAATACTCAGACCCGTCCAGAATTCGCGGTCGATTTTGCCGTTTTCTTTCAACTCTTTAATTACTTTTTTGATTTTATTCGAGGGAATTGCAAAACCAACGCCCACATTGCCGGATGAGCCTTGAGCAGTATAAATTAAAGTATTCATTCCGATTAATTGCCCGAATGCATTTACAAGAGGACCGCCACTGTTTCCTGAATTAATTGCTGCGTCGGTTTGAAGCATATCGACATAATATCGATTGTTTGCTGCGCCCAGATTCATTCCCTTAGCACTTATTACTCCTACAGTAACTGTCGGTTGATCGTTGATGTCAAAAAGACCAAAGGGATTTCCCAGAGCAATTACCCATTCTCCAATCAATATGCTGTCGGAATTACCGAATTCGATGTAAGGCAGATTTGTAGCGTCGATTTTAAGCAGGCAAATGTCCGAGACTGGATCGGTGCCGACTATTTCGGCTTCATACTGTGAACCGTCTGTTAATGTAACAATAGCTTCAACCGCATTACCCGCTACGTGATCGTTCGTTAAAATATATCCATCCGGCGATATAATTGTACCAGAACCTAAACTCCTGACCTGCTGATTATAAAAGCGGTCGCCAAAAAATTGTCGGAAAAACGGATCGATTGAAAAGATGTCTCTGTATTGTCTGATTTCGGTGACGTTAATGCCCACAACCGCTGAGCTCACTCTTTTTACTGTTTCAGTAATAATTGTATTTCGTGAGTTTGATATGCTATCATTCACCTGAATTGAGTTGGCGAACTTAGAATTTAGATTCGAAGATTCTAAAATTTTATCTAAATCATTTGAGCCGGGTTTTGCAACTACAAAGGCATAAAATAAAATCAGAATTGACGTGGTTATAGCAGAAGAAAGGAGTGCTAATTTAAGATTTTTCATTTTATTCACCTTTTTTACTTTTTGCAAGACTGGAAAAATATTCTTTAATAGGGAGAATATGTTTGGACAAAATAATCAGTAGCATTAAAGAAACCAGTATGCTGAAAATTAAAGTATCGGATGCCGAAGGCGAAGTATATTTATTAAGAATATCACCTGATGTAAATGAAAGCAAACCTGTCAACAAAGTTGCAGTAAAATTAGCAAAATGCACGTGGCGTCTGAACAAAAAAGCCACCAACCAGAGAATCACCCAGATACTCAGTACCGGTATCGAAATTAGCAAAGCGCCGCCTGCAGCGGTTGCCAATCCCCTTCCTCCTTTGAAATTTATCCAGAATGAATAGCAATGACTCAATACCGCACCAATGAGTGCAATCATCATAAATTCAAATTTATGCCCGAATAAATATTCAGCAATCCAGACGCTCAGGAATCCTTTCAGTGCATCGATAACAAAAACGATTAATCCAACCATTTTTGAATTAGTAACTTCATAAGAATTCATTGCACCCACATTGCCCGAGCCTGCTTTAGTAATGTCAATCTTCTTTGATTTTTTAAGAAGCAAATATGCCGTGGGAATAGAACCAAAGAGTATGCCTATTAATAAACTTAAAAGATAATTCATATAAAAACCGTTTTTATCATATTGCAAATCTACTAAAATTGAGCCTGCACAGAAAACCCGTCCTTCAACAAATTAAAATATTAATATGTTTCAACAGAGATGGTCTACTGAAGCGAGGACTATTGATTCTGCTTTAAAGCCTTTTTAAAATATTCGAGAGTTCGCTTTAACCCTTCCTGCCTGGAGATTTTGGGTTCCCAGCCGAGAATTTCTCTGGCTCGTGAGATATCGGGTCTTCTTACTTTTGGATCATCCTGCGGTAATTCTTTATAAATAATTTTGCTTTTTGAATTACACAATTCAATAACTTCTTCGGCAAACTGTTTCAAAGATACTTCGTCGGGATTGCCAATATTAACAGGATAAACTTCATTGGACATTAACAATTTGAAAACGCCATCTACAAGGTCGTCTACGTAGCAGAAACTACGGGTTTGCGAACCATCGCCAAATACTGTTAAATCTTCTCCTTTGAGGGCTTGCATAAAAAATGTGGGAAGTGCTCTGCCGTCGTCGATTCGCATGCGAGGACCGTATGTATTGAAGATTCTTACTATTCTTGTGCTTAGCCCATGATATCTGTGATAAGCCATCGTCATTGCTTCGGCAAATCGTTTAGCTTCGTCGTATACTCCGCGTGGCCCAACGGGATTAACATTACCCCAGTAATCTTCACTTTGTGGGTGTACGAGTGGATCGCCGTAAACTTCAGAAGTGGACGCCAATAGAAATAAAGCTTTTTTCTCTTTTGCAAGTCCAAGTGCTTTATGAGTTCCAAGCGAACCTACTTTAAGCGTTTGTATCGGAAGTTTGAGATAATCGATTGGACTGGCGGGTGAAGCAAAATGAAGCACATAATCGACGTCGTGTGGTACGTGGATATAGTTTGTAACGTCGAGCTTTATGAACTGGAAATTCTCATTGCCAAAGAGATGCTCAATATTTTCTATTCTGCCTGTTAGAAGATTATCCAGACAAATTACTTTAATTCCTTCTGAAATTAAACGGTCGCACAGGTGTGAGCCGAGGAACCCTGCGCCGCCTGTAATTACTGCAGTTTTCTTGAATGTCAATCTATTTTTACCTTACTCTTGTTTGAACCATTTGTTGGATTTGAATAATAGTAATAATATTTATAGTAAGAACCATATCCACTGCGATAGCTGAAGTTATTCAGGACAGTACCGATGAAAGTTGAATTATCGCGACGCAGCATTTCAACTGATTTTTCGAGTAAATCTATTTCTGTAAAGTTTGCTGATACAACCAGTATAGTAGCATCGACAATTTGAGAAAGTATTTCCGAGTCGGTAACTGCAATCAACGGCGGGGAATCGAAAACAACATAGTCATATTCTTCTTTAAGTTTCTTTATGAAATTAAGCATCTGGTCGGAGCCAAGGATTTCGGAAGGATTAGGAGGTATTGTTCCAGCACTGACATAACTCAGGTTGTTGACGTTTGTAGTCCTGATTATTTCTTCATAGGTCACCTGTCCGAAGAAGTAATCTGTAAAACCGGCAAATCTTTTATGACCAAAAATATTATGTAGTCTCGGTTTTCTGAGATCGGCATCGACGATAATTGTTTTAAAATTTGCATAAGCCAGACTTCCGGCTAAATTGACGGCCGTTGTTGTTTTTCCTTCCTGAGATCGGGGCGAAGTAATTAAGATCGTCCTGAGAGAATTCCTGTCGATCTTGGAAAATTTTATTCGAGTTCTCAGGGCTCTATAGGCTTCACTGGCGCTTGCATCGGGCTTCTTGGAAACAATAAATTCAAGTTCAGGATTGGTTTCAATTCCGTCAATGTGCGGTATCCAGGCAAGTATATTAATATTCCTGTTTTGAATATCTTCAGGAGTTTTGATTGTATTGTCAAAATTGTGCCGCAGAAATGCAAATCCCAGACCGAGTCCAACTCCAATTACCAATCCCACAAGAACTATCAGAATCCTGTTTGGTTTTGAAGGCACTGTGGGAATTATTGCCGGATCGACAATTAAAACATTACCGGGAACAGATTGCTCGTTTATAATTGCTTCCTGATATTTCTCTTCTACCTGAAGGTATAATTTTTCGTAGGCTTGTTTTTCTCTTGTAAGACGTGCAAGATCAATTGAACTTGTGGGAAGTCGATTCAACCTTTTATCGTATTCGGCTACAATATCGCTTAGTTTGTCGTATGAAGCTTTTAGAGACCGATACTTTACCTCTTCTTCGAGTACTTTTCTGGTTAGTTCTTTAATTTCTTCTGGACTAGAAGCAAGTATACCTGCACGATAAATTGTTAACTGATTATTAAGTTTTTCTTTTAAGTCGTTAATCTTGGCGTCGAATTCACGAATAATTTCAGAACGACGGGGTGAATCTTTATATGACGATAATGCTCTGTCCTTTTGAGTTTGAAGATCGGCTATCTGTAATTGAAGATTTTTAATGTATGGTTCTGTAGCAAAGCTTTCGATGTAATCGTTTATATTCGGATCCTGCTTGGCAAGTTCTGCTTTATATTGTTTGAGAGTATTTTCTGTTATAGTAAGGTCGATTTTAGTGGCATTCATTTTCGATTCGAAATCGGTCGTCTGTTCAATAAGCGCTTTTGCCTGTTCGGGCAGTTCCACAATTCCTTTCTCTTCCTGGTACAATCTCAGCGCTTCTTCTACCGCCGACAATTCCGCCAGCTTTTCCTCACGTTGCCGCGCCAGGAATTCTTTGATCGAAGTCAATTGCTGCCTGTTATATTTTAAATTAGTTTCTCTGTAAATATCCGCATAACAATTAGCAATTAATGACGCTTCATAAGGCGACCTGGATTCGACAGAAATTTCAATTATATCGAGTCCCCTCTTTTGCGATATATCGACATTCGATTCAAGAAGATCAATGATTTCTTCAACAGTAAGAAGGGAGGGTTTACTACTCCTATCCTCTTTACTAACTATAAGGGCAAATTTATTCTTGTCGCGGGATAATTTAAAAGAATCGATAAGAGATTGTGCCACCTGGTTGCGTAAGGAATAACTTTTGAGTATCTCAATTTCGTTTGCGATGAAACGGTCACTTCCAAAATCTTGAAATTCTGGAATTAAAGGAGCATCAAGAATATTGCCCTGAGGTTTTGTAATTTTTAATGCAGTAGTTGATTTATAAACGTTGGGCGCATTTAGAGCATAAACAATGGCTACGATGAGCGCAGTCAAACTTATGACTGTTATACTCCATATATTCAATCGAATCAGGTTAATATAATCTCGAAGCGAATTATTCTCCTGATAAAAATTATTATCGTTGTTATTCACGTTACCCTCACTAATTACCTGTTATATTTAATATAAGAATTGTCAAGGATATTAAAGCACTGAGAACGGAGACAATTATACTCACAGTTTCACGTGTATAAAGTCGTGGAGCGCCTGGAACAACCAGAACATCCCCCGCCTCAAGATGTGGTAGTTGAACCGACCTGGAATCGAGCTCCGATTCGTACATAATATCATTGTAGTTTACTTTAATCAGGCTTTGAGTTGAATCCGGATTAATACGGTATATTCTCAGATCGTCCAGATGAGCCGCATCGGTAGGTCCTCCAGCATACGATAAAAGATCCAAAACTGTCGTATAAACAGGCACAATATACTTCCCCGGATATTTTACGAATCCCCAGACCGCTACTTTAATATTGACAGATTCAGGATCTGATAGGTCAAAATAACCGGTCTGTTGATTATATCTTTGTAACATCGACGAACCTAATTCATAATCTTTAATTTGACTATAGGTATTCGATACAATGAATAACACTGTAATGAAAACAAAAATACTTTTCATGACCCTCACTTTCTTTTTTTAATCTGTTTGAAGGGACAACCGTTTAGATGAAATAAAGCTGCCCAATAATCCAAGAGAAATTCCGAGTATTAATATAAGTAAATAAATTACATTAAAAAACTTGACAAAATTAATATTATTTAAAATTTCATTCAACAGAAGCCCTAACAAATAGAGAATAAAAAGTGCCGATAAAGAAGAAAGAATTCCAACAAGAATGCCATAGAGGATAATCGGTATTTTCAATGTAACCAATTTTGCTCCAACGAGTTTCATCGTTTTATACAATTGATAATTAGCTTCAATCTGAAGCCGGCTATTGGTATAAACCAGATACACAGATAGGATAACAAGAGCCGCCGAAAAAAGATATATCAGAATCTGAAGCGAATCAAGATAATTGAATAGTTTCAGTACAAAATCATAATCGTAAATTACATCTGTCACACCGCTTATTTTTTTTATCCTTTCAATCTCCTTTTCAAAATTCAGTGGATTAATCCTGTCCGGATTAAATTTAACTACAAATGATCGTGGTAGTGGATTATCGCTCAGGATCTCTCTAAAATCTTCGCCCGTCTCCTTAATAAATTCCTCGGCAGCCTCGTCTTTGTCGATAAAACGTACCGAAGAAATTGAAGAGATATCATTCAAGAGCGATTTGATGTCATTTATCTGGCTTTCGTTTAGATAATCGTCGACAAAAACCGATACCTCAATGTTCCTCTTAATTTTATCTGCTAACTTCGATGAAAAATAGATCATACCCGCTGAAAAGCTGCACATGAGCACGGCTATTGTAGTGATTGAAACAATGACGATAGTTGCAAACGGAGAACGTTTGAAAATTTTAAAGGCTTCCTTAAAATAAAAAGAAATCATAATGAAAAATCCTAATAATTCGACTCATCTATCCAGCGATAGATTTGCCATTTGTTATTATTCTTAATGAGCTCAAGATTGACCTTACCATCAATATATTCGATATCAACTGGTGAAAATGCTACAGTCAAATTAAAACTTCTTACGATATGTGTTGAATCGCCGCTAATAATAATTATATTATTCCAGACAAGATCGAGCCTTTGAGTGTTCTGAAAAAGACCGTAAGTTGTTTTCATTTCCTCGTCTCTGCCCCAGCTGATGTCGTAACCTTTATCGTAATCGCGATAGGTAAAAATAAAATCGGGATGAAGCAATTGACTGTAGATCAAAGTATCTTTGAAAGTATATGCGTATTGAAAATTTTTAAATACTCCTTCAATATCGCTCTGGTTACTGATCAGGCGGTCGCCAGTACCGATCGACTCGTCTAATTTGGGTGCAAAAGGATTAACGCATGAGCTAAGCATAAGCAACAATATGTAAGCTATCGACTTATTAATTTGTTATTCTCCCTTTTAATTCGCTCCAACATTGAGAAGATTCACTTTTATAGTCCCGCCATTCAACAATAACCCACTGCTCGCGAGAATCTTTATAAACGCTCAGCTGAGAAGTTCCTTTATATTCTCCTGCGAGGGCTTTATTTGTTGTGTTAATTAGAAGCGTATAATCGAAGACGTAAATTGCGCTGTCGCTGAAACGGTTTTCGTTCAAGTTATTGAGTGATAAACTAATATTTTTCCCTTCGGATAAGTTAGCTTTCAAATTTTCCATAAAAAGGCGTTCGGAATTGAGATCCCAATTTAATAATGCCGGATTCGCTGCAACGGCCTGGCCAGCTGGAACAAATTTGTATTCTTTATCGAGAAAATTTTTGTCGACAAAACATGCCAGATAATTTTCGGTAATCTTTTCTTCAATTGATGATTCGAAATTTTGCAATAAAATTTCGGGTGAGGTAGCAGTTAAAAAACTTGAGCTCGGTTTTATCGGTTCTTCCGCTTCACGTGTAGTAATCAGATCGCATGACGTCAGTAGAATTAATATCGATATATATACGATGTATTTCATTTTTTGAAAAACATTATTAACCGAGGCGAATTGTCGGAGTAAGAACTTCCGTTATAATCGCCATATAAATTAACCAATTTGTACCCAAATTGCTCGAATTTCTTGATCAGTGTGTGTGAGCTGTAAAGTTTAACAGATTCGTAGAACGTTTTGATCTTATTTCCGTTATTAATTTCAATTTTTTTAATAACCCTTTTATTTCTGATCGACCGTTTTTCGGTAATTACCAGGCCGTTTATTTTCCTGATCGTTTCGGCTTCGAGATTTTTTTCAAGATATGTTTTATTTAAATAATCGAAAACGTACCATCCGTCGTTATTAAGAAATTTGTAGGACCTCTCGATAAAAGAAAAATTTTCCTCGTCGCTCTCAAAATATCCAAAACTCGTAAACAAATTCAAGATAAGATCGAATCGGACTTTGAAACAAACATATCTTATGTCTGTGCAAACCAATTTAAGATTCAAGCCCGATTTTACTGCTTGACTTCGGGCTTTGTCGAGGAATAATTTGCTCAGGTCAAATCCGATGACGTTGTATCCTTTCGATGCAAAAAAAAGAGCATGCCTTCCGAAACCGCACGCAGCGTCGAGGATAAGGGCATCTTCTTTCAGTTGTGTCTCTCTTAAAATTAAATTGCAGAGCAGACGCGCGTCATTTAAATCGCGATGATTATAAACGTTAAAGTATTCTTCAGACGAAAACCAATCTTTAAACCAGTTTTTCATTACAATTGAATTCTTCCGCTGAAAGCGCGTCCTATCGTTGCAGGGTCGGCAAACTCCAGATCGCCCCCTATCGGTAAGCCTCTTGCAATTCGACTGACTTTGATGGGATATTCTTTCAAAATTTTGGTTAAATAGAGCGATGTAGCATCTCCTTCGGCGTCGGGATTCAAAGCCAGAATTATTTCGTTTATTCCACCGGCTTCAATCCTTTTAATCAATTCTTCGATGTGGAGTTTGTCGGGTGTTATATCCGATAATGGATTTAACACTCCTCCCAGTACGTGATATACTCCGTTGTATTCGTTTGTCTTTTCAATAGCAATAACGTCACTTATATCTTCGACAACACACACAACAGAATGGTCACGTTTTGTACTTTTACAAATGTCACATTTTTCTTCAACAGAAAGATTGAAGCAAATTTCACAAAATCGGAGTTCTCTTTTTAGAGCGCCTATGGCATCAACAAGCGAGTCAACTGTAGCTTTGTCGCTCTTCAAGAGATGAAGCGCCAATCGTTGAGCAGTCTTCTTTCCAATTGAAGGGAGTTTGCTCAACTCGTCAATTACTCTTTGTAAAGGTTCGGCAATAAGCAATTTAGAATCCCGGTATATTCATTCCTGGTGGAATCATCCCTTTTGTAACGGAAGCTAATTCTTCTTCTGCCATTTTAGAAGCTGATTCCAGTGCTTTGTTGACCGCAGCGATAATCAGGTCTTCAATCATTTCTTTATCGTTGCTTTTAATGATTTCCTCATCTATATCGATCGAAATTATTTCTCTTTTCCCGTTGGCGGTTACTTTTACCATTCCGCCTCCGCTTTCTTCGGTCACGGTTTTATTGCCTAACTCTTCCTGCACTTTAGCCATTTCCGCCTGCATCTTTTGAATTTGCTTTAGCATGTTTTGCATGTTGAAATTCATCATTCCTCCTGTTTATAATATTCTTACCACAAAATTATCAAAAAAAATTAACACAAGAAATTAAGCAGATAAAATATTAGATTAGTATGGTTTATAAAAATCATTCTGATTAAATGATAACTAAATACGGGTTAAATACGTTCATCTTAATGGCGATAATTTCGTTGCTACTAATTATTGCTGGATTATTTGTTAATAATGGATGGATTAAGTACGGATTGATAATATTCGGTCTCTTTTTTTTGATATTCAATTTAAATTTTTTCCGTGACCCTGAGAGGACTCCACCGACCAGGGACGATGTAGTTGTGTCGCCTGCCGATGGAAAAGTATTATTTGTTAAGGAAGTCTACGAAAAAAGATTTATTGAGAGCGAAGCTATTCAGATTTCGATATTTATGTCGCCTCTGGATGTACATGTAAATCGAATCCCGATTGACGGCAAAGTTGAATACCTGAATTATGTTGAAGGAGATTATCTCATGGCATTTTACGATAAATCGGATTCGAGAAATGAACGTACTGAAATTGGGATCCAATCGAAATATGGCAAAGTACTTTTTACACAAGTGGCAGGTTTTATAGCCCGAAGAATCATCTACGAAATCAAAAAGGGCGACACTGTAAAAATGGGCGACCGTTTTGGTATGATTAAATTCGGCAGTCGTTCAGATATAATCGTGCCGAAAAAATTGACCCCTGTTGTAAAGCCAGGAGATAAAGTTAAAGCCGGCGAATCAATTTTATTTGAGTACAAAAATGATTAATTCAAAATCTTTTGTTGCCAATTTTGTGACCTCGCTCAATTTATTTTGTGGTTTCCTGTCGATTGTTAATACTTCGCACGGGAATTTTAAATTAGCTGCAATCTTCATTATTATGGCTGCAATTTTCGACACACTCGATGGAATTATTGCCCGACTTTTGAATACCTCAAGTAGATTTGGAGTAGAACTCGATTCACTTTCGGATGTTGTCAGTTTTGGAGCAGCACCGTCGTTTTTGATTTATAAAGCTTACACATACCAATTCGGACTACCGGGAATAATTGCCGGTTCACTTATACTGATTTTCGGAGCATTCAGGCTGGCGCGTTTTAACATTACAATCGGAGATCTAAACACAAAAGGAGATTTTACTGGATTGCCAATACCTCTTTCGGCATTAACAATTTCTACCTTAGTATTTTCTTATTCTTCCGATTCAGGCATGAACAAACCGTTCAACATTTTCATTATACCTCTGATATTGCTATTGTCATTTTTGATGGTTAGTAAAGTTCGATACAATGCTTTACCAAAATTGAAGGATAAGAAATTAAAAGAAAAACTCATTTTATTTTTCACATTGATTATTTCTTTAATTCTTGCATTTGCAACAAACGGAAGAATTTTGTTCTTCATTTTTCTATCTATAGTTCTCTTTGGTATATTTAGGCATCTTTATTTTTTCTTTTTTTCAAAAAATCAGATTTTAGAAACGACGCAGGAGAAGTAAAGTGTTCAAAGCAACTGTAATTGTTAAAAGAAGACCTACAATATTGGACCCTCAGGGTAAAGCTGTAGAACAGGGCGCCAGGTTACTCGGATTTAATAACGTAAAAAACACTCGCATTGGAAAATATATCGAATTTTATATCGACACAGACGACAGGGAAGCTGCAGAAAAAGAATTGAAAGAATACAGTGAAAAGCTGCTGTCGAATCCCATAATGGAAGATTTTGAATATCATTTAGAACAAGTAAACCTGAAAAATTAAAATGAAGATAAAATTTGGTGTTGTAGTTTTTCCAGGCGCTAATTGCGACCACGATGCTTATTATGCTGCAAAAAAAATACTCGGTTACGATGCCGAATTCTTGTGGCATAAGGAACCCGACTTGAAAGGTTCGAACGTTATACTTTTGCCGGGTGGTTTTTCATACGGCGATTACCTAAGAACCGGCGCAATTGCTCGCTTTTCCCCCATTATGGAAGAAGTGATTAAATTTGCAAAAAGTGGAGGAATAGTAATCGGGATCTGTAATGGATTTCAGATACTGCTGGAATCTGGTCTACTACCTGGCATTATGCAAAAGAATATCAATCTTAAATTTATTTGTAAGGATGTTTATTTAAAAGTAGAAAATAAGAATACTCTCTTTACAAAATTAGTTGACAAAGATGTAATAAAAATACCAATAGCGCATGGCGAAGGTAATTATTATGCCGACGAAAAAACACTGAACGAACTCGAAAAGAATAATCAAGTAGTATTCCGTTATTCCGACCGTAAAGGCGCTGTTACACCGGCGGCAAATCCAAATGGCTCGCTCAATAACATTGCAGGAATAATAAATAAGGAAGGGAATGTGCTCGGCATGATGCCACACCCGGAAAGGGCATGCGATACTGCTTTGTCCAGAACCGATGGAGCTCTAATTTTCAAATCGATTGCTGAAAGTATTTATAAATAAGGAGGAGGAATTATGTTTGGCAATTTAGGTGCATCTGAAATTATATTGATTGTGTTAGCAATACTTATACTTTTCGGCGCAAAAAAAATTCCAGAAGTAGCTCAGGGAATAGGTAAAGGAATGAGAGAATTCAAAAAAGCAATGCGAGAAGTGGAAGAAGATATTAAATCGATCGATAAAATCGATACAAAGAAAGAAACCGAAAAAGGAAAATCTGAAACTTCAAATTAATTACGGTGCTTAAATTGGCTCAATATAGAAATCATTTTGAGAAAATAGAATTAATTAAATCAGGAAAGATTTCCTTAAGAAAAAACATTGAAGAATTTTTGCATAAGGTTGAAGACAAAAAAGAACTCAACGCTTTTAATTTTGTTTTTGATGATGCTTTATTGCAAGCCGAAAAGGTCGAAGAAAAAATTAAGAAAGGTAGTGCAGGCAAACTTGCCGGCATGGTAATATCGATCAAAGACGTGCTCTCTATCAAGGGTCGCCCGATGACGTGTTCGTCGAAGATATTAAAAAATTACGAAGCAGTTTATACAGCCACAGCAGTTCAAAAATTACTTGATGAAGATGCAATAATTATTGGTAAGACAAACTGCGACGAATTTGCTATGGGTTCATCGAACGAGAACTCGGCATTCGGCGTCGTTCGTAATCCACACGATACGATGCGTGTACCCGGGGGCTCGAGTGGAGGTTCAGCCGTTTCGGTAGCTGCGAATTTGTGCGACGCCTCGCTTGGAACCGATACGGGCGGTTCGATACGTCAACCAGCTGCATTCTGCGGCGTATACGGCCTTAAACCTACTTATGGGCGAGTGTCAAGATACGGACTTACTGCATTTGCCTCTTCGTTTGACACTATCGGTCCTTTTGCTAAATCGATCGAGGATATTGCTTTGATAATGAGTGTTATTTCAGGAAAAGATCCGAAAGACTCCACAAGTCATGATATTGAAGTTCCAGAATTTACATTAAATGACGACACTGTAGAAAAATATCGTGTCGGGATACCGAAAGAATATCTCAATCCTTCAAGCGAGGGCGGGCTCGATTCGGAAATTAAAGAAGCCATCGAAAAACAAATCGGTCTTTTGAAAGAAAACGGCTACGAGATTAAGGAAATTTCACTCCCCCACACCGAATATGCAATTGCAACCTACTATATATTGACCACTGCCGAAGCTTCGTCCAATCTATCGCGTTTTGATGGTGCGCATTACGGTTTTCGTTCGGAAAAAGCCAATAACTTGTTCGATATGTACACCGAATCGCGAACCGAAGGATTTGGCAAAGAAGTTAAACGTAGAATTATGCTGGGAACCTATGTTCTTTCAGCTGGTTATTACGATGCTTACTATAGAAAAGCTCAGAAAGTACGTCGCCTGCTTAAAGAAGATTTCGATAAAGCATTTCAACAAGTTGATATTATATTGACTCCCACAACGCCTACAGTCGCTTTTAAAATTGGTGAAAAATCAGCTGACCCTCTTCAAATGTATTTGAGCGACATTTTTACAACGCCGGCCAACCTTGCAGGTATACCCGGAATCAATATTCCAGTTGGTAAGAACTCAGAAGGACTTCCTATTGGTCTACAACTGATGGCCAATCATTTTGAAGAATTAAAACTGCTGCGATTTGCCAAAAAGCTGGAGATGATGCAGTAAATTAAATCAATAAAATTCGGGTATATTTGAATTTCCTTTCTTAATTTTGTAAGAAATATAAACAAAATACGGGTAAAATTATGAGTATCCTTCTCGACAAAAGAACACGCGTTTTAGTACAGGGAATAACCGGTGGTGAAGGTTCGTTTCATACGCGACAAATGCTCGAATACAGAACCAGAGTTGTTGCCGGTGTAACTCCGGGCAAAGGCGGTCAGAAATTCGAAGATACCGACATTCCTATATTCAATACTGTCAAAGAAGCAGTTATCGAAACCAAAGCCACAGCGTCGGCTATTTTTGTACCCCCGGCATTTGCAGCCGATGCAATTTTAGAAGCGGCTGACGCTGGCATTAAATTGATCGTCTGTATAACCGAAGGAATTCCGGCGAGGGATATGGTTCAAGTCTATAATTCTTTGAAAGGAAAAGATGTACGTTTGATCGGTCCTAACTGTCCAGGCATTATATCGCCAGGCAAAGCTAAAATTGGTATTATGCCAGGCTTTATTCATAAAAAAGGAAAAGTTGGTATAGTTTCGAGAAGTGGAACTTTAACATACGAAGCAGTTAAGCAACTATCCGACCTCGGCATTGGTCAATCTACCTGTGTTGGTATTGGAGGCGATCCAGTAATCGGTTCTCGTTTTATCGATATTATTAAACTGATGAACGAAGACGAAGGAACAGAAGGAATTGTTATGATCGGAGAAATTGGAGGCACTGCCGAAGAAGAAGCAGCAGAGTATATCAAAAAATATGTGAAGAAACCTGTTGTCGGTTTTATTGCCGGTCGTACTGCTCCTCCAGGAAGACGGATGGGACATGCAGGAGCAATTATTTCTGGCGGAAAAGGTACAGCAGCCGAAAAAATGGCAGCTCTCAAAAAAGCTGGTATTTTTGTCGTTGAAAGCCCTGCTGAAATTGGAATTACAATGAAAAAGGCTTTAGAAAAAAAATTAAAAAAGAAATAAATAACGGAGGAATAAATTGAGCAGAACATTAGCTATTCTTAAACCGGATTGTGTTCGCAAAGAATTAATCGGAAAAGTAATTAGTCACATTCAAGAAGCAGGATTTAAAATTGCGGCAATGAAAATGGTTAAACTTACTGCTGATGCCGCAAAAGGATTTTATGAGGTACACAAAGACAGACCATTTTTTCAGGAATTAATTGCGTATATGACTTCAGGTCCGTGTGTACCAATTGTACTTGAGAAAGAAAATGCCGTTGAAGACTTCCGTAAATTGATTGGAGCCACCGACCCGTCTAAAGCCGAAGAAGGTACAATCAGAAAAATGTATGCCGAAAACATTCAGGAAAATATAGTACACGGCTCTGATTCAGACGAAAATGCTGCAAAAGAAATTTCTCACTTCTTTTCAAGAAAAGAACTTTTAGAAATTAACGGATGGGAAGAATAAAATGAAAAATATTTTAACCGCTCTGTTTCTCTTTGCACTGATTGCAGGATGTTCGGGCGAAAAGGAAAATAAACAAGAAGAAACAGAACTTAAACAGATCGATCTAAAAGGTCAGAATGTGACTATCGACTATAAATTCTCCAAAGGGGATGAGGTAAAATATAAACTGACTACAATTACAACAGCTAAAGAAACCATTCAAGCCGATACTCTCATTGAATCGCGATCGAATGAAAATACGGTTTACCAATTCGATATTAAAGTTATCGAAGTCGAACCCGACAACACTAGCGAACTGGACATTACAATTTCGTCATTAAAGATCAATGCGGATATCAACGGCCAGAAATTTGTCTACGATGCCAGCGCCAAGAACAATAAGGAACAGAATCAAAAATTCATTCAGTACTATGCAATTCATAATGTGCCATATCGTGCACGGGTTAGCAAAAAAGGTGAAGTGCTTGAAGTTTCACGTCTCGATAAAATGGTCGATAAAATGAATTCTTTACAACCTGAGAATCAGAAACTTACGACAGAACAAAAAGTTCAGCTTTCTAAAAGTATTGGTGATGCAATAATTCGTCCTCTTACTCAATTAATTTTCCGGGAGCTTCCGACTAAAAAACTGGCAAAAGACTCTACCTGGGTTAAGACCTACCCTTCTCAACTGAGTGTTTTTAACATCAACAACAATGTAAGATATAAAGTGGATGGTTTTGTTGAATATGATGGTAATCGTGCCATAAGTGTTAGCGCTAATTTAAAAACTACCTGGACGGGAAACAAAAGCGGCGAGGAAAACGGCATTAAGTACAATTTCGAAGATCCGAAAATTAACGGCGAAGGTAAAATCCTTTTCGATATCGACAGAGGTCTTTTGATTAAGTCGGAGACTGGAACTACAGTTGAATTAAAAGCAAATCTCGAAATGATGAATTCAATGCAAAAGAAAATAAAGACCGTACGAAAAGATATTACGACAAATAAGAATATTATAGAGTTGTTATAAAAAAGGGGCTGTCTAAAAATTAACTTATAAAAAAAGCCACTAATTCACGTATTATGACGAATTATTAATTGAGATTTTTAGACAGCCTTTAATTCAATTCTTTCTTTCCACAATTACTTTCATGCCTTCAACTGCTTTGACGATTATGGGGCTGTCCCGCTGTATATAATCGCCTTCTGAAATAACGTCCACTCTTTTGCCGTCAATTAATGCAGTGCCTGATGGTCTTAAATCGGTATAGGCAATCCCCTCTCGCCCAACTAAGTCTTTCAAAGCTGGCAGAGTTCCGTAGCCGGATTTTTGTTCCACTTTTTTATCCAGTACCAATTTAGTGACAACGCTTGTTTTCGGCAGGAATTTCAACATCAGCGTCATTATAACAAGAGTAGTAAAGAGGGTCAAAGCAAGTTGTATTATCGCAAATGAAATAATATCCCAATCGATCAAAGGGAAATCCGAAACAAGTCCCAGAAAAAGACTAATGATCATAAGAGCAATGCCGCTTACTCCAAAGACGCCGAATCCAGGGACAATAAAAATTTCGATAAGAAGGAGAATTATACCTGCAATAAAAAGAATTATTTCAAGAGCCGAAGCAAGTTCGAGAATATAGCCACTACCGAAAAAGAGAGCTAAGCTAATCAATCCAATTGTCCCAGGCAGTCCCCAGCCAGGAGTTTTAATCTCTGTATAAAGTCCTATTAATCCAATCATAATCAATAACGAAGATACAAGAGGATGGTTGAGAAACCTAATTAAATCCTCGGCCCAGTTCGATTCAACAGTAATTAAACTCACATTTTTATATCCGAAAGCTTCTTTAATTTCCTCGATAGAAGAAAGGATTGTATCAGCCATACCGAATTCAAGAGCTTCTTCAGCAGTTAAAGTGATCAATTTTGTGCTGTCGTCCTGCAGGTCGGCAACTACGATGGTTTCGTCAACCATTCCCTGAGCTATGTCTGTTCGCCTTCCGTTTTTTTCTGCAGTTGCTCTCATTTCCGAACGCATGTAGGACTGATATTTTTCAGATTGTTTTTGGCCAGTTTGATCGACTACTGTAGAAGCACCCATCGAAGCTCCGGGAGTCATTACAATTTTTTCGCACGAGAGGGCTATTAATGCTCCTGCGGAAATTGCTCGCTTGTCGATAAATGCTATAGTTTTCACTTTGCTATTGATAATGGCATCTTTAATTTGAGTGGCTGCATCAACCCTTCCACCGAAAGTATTAATACGGAAGATGATTGCATCTGCCGTATTCTGCTCGGCTTCTTGAACTATTCTTTTTACATAAGGCGCCAGTCCAAGATCGATATCGCCTTCTATATTTCCATAGTAAACTTTTTGTGCAGATATACTTGAAAGAAAAGTAAGAACCAGCAGTAGTATTTTTTTCAATTTACCCTCTCGCTCAAATTTATGTTACTCTTAAATAACCAAATAGAACGATTAATTCAATATCTATCTGCCGGTAAAAGCATAATTAAGTATTTTATAAACAAGTTTGGCTGCCACAAAATTTGATGCAGGATGATATTTCGAGGGCGCCAGTTCAACCACATCGAATCCGACAATATTTTTTTCGGCTCCAACAATTTTCAGTAAATTCATCGTTTCGTCCCAGAAGAGTCCACCAGGTTCCGGTGTACCAGTAGCTGGCAGCAGCGAAGGGTCAAATCCGTCGACGTCAAATGTAATGTAGACGTTTTCGGTTAAGTTATTTACAACCAATTCCTGCCAGTTTTCACCGTACATTCCGGATTTAATTTCTCTGGCGTAGAAAGTTTTTATACCATATTTTTTTCTTAAATCCACTTCTTCTTTGCACTGAGCGCGGATTCCCACCTGAATGATGTTTTTGTTGAATTCGGCAATGCGAGCCATTACAGAGGCATGCGAAAATTTACTGCCATTATAACTATCGCGCAGATCTGAATGCGCATCGATTTGAAGAATCGAAAGATTCGGGAAACGTTCACTAAAAGCCATTACAGGTGCCGAAGAAATTGAATGTTCACCACCCAACAAAACAACAAATTTACCGTTGTCAATTTGACGCGCGGTTTCTTTGTAAATTTTCTTGAGAGAGTTTTCGATCGATAAATTCTTAAATTCTAACGGCTCGAGCGTACAGATACCCTTTTCGAAACAGAGTTCACGCTTCATTTCTTCGTCATAAAATTCAACGTAATGGGAAGCTTTCAGAATCTCTTCTGGTCCAGCAGCAGTACCTCTGCCGTAGCTGACGGTTCTTTCGAAAGGCACCGAAAGGATAACAATTTCAGACTCATCATAATTCGAATATTCTTTTTCGATTGCGAGAAAATTTTTCTTGATGCCTAAAACTTTCATCCATCCTCCGTAAAAGAAATAAGTAAAGCCCCGTTTATATTCGGGGCATTCGATAATTATTTGTCGTCTCGTAATATGGTAGCAATTGCCGCGCGTTCGAATTTCATTTTGACATTATTGCCAACATCGATCAGAACGGTTTTCTCATCCAGGCCGGCAACTGTACCGTAGAGTCCGCTGCTTAAAATCACTTTATCGCCCTTTTGGACAGAGGAGAGTAATTTTTCCCTCTCTTTGGCTCTTTTTTGCTGCGGTCGAATTATCATGAAATAGAAGATTGCAAAGATGGCACCGAACATAATTAAAGTACTGATCAGTCCGCCCGATCCACCTTGTCCATTTGGAGGGGGAGCCATTGCTAATAATAAATCCATTTAATACTCCTTATTTAATTGTACATTTGTAGAAATAATTTCAACAATTTCTTTTTTCCATTCAACAAAACTTCCGTAGAGGATTTTTTCTCTGGCTGTTTTAACCAGATTTAGATAAAATGTCAAATTATGAATAGAAGACAACTCCAAAGCTAATATTTCTTTTGCATTAAATAAATGCCTTAAATATGACTTGCTAAAATTTTTGCACGTATAGCAATTGCATTGAGGGTCAAGCGGTGAAAAGTCGTATTTGTAAGCTGCGTTTCTTATCGACACGATGCCTTGAGAAGTAAAAAGATATGAGTTTCTGGCGTTGCGAGTAGGCATAACGCAGTCGAACATGTCCACGCCTCGTTCAATTGCTTCTAAAATATTTTCAGGACGACCAACGCCCATCAAATATCTCGGTTTATCTTCAGGCAAAAAATCGGTTGTGAAGTCAACCAATTCGTACATCATTTCAGTAGGTTCGCCAACGGCCAGTCCTCCGATAGCGTAACCGTCGAAATCCAATTTTAATAAATCCTTAGCTGACAATTCTCTTAAATCTTTATAAACGCTTCCCTGTATTATACCGAACAAAGACTGTGAATGACCATATAACGGCTGTGTCGATTCGAAAGCTTCCTTATTTAATATCGCCCATTTGCTTGTTAATTCAGTTGACTTTTTCGCATAATCATAGTCGCAAGGATACGGAGTACATTCATCCAGCGGCATCATAATATCCGAACCGATACTTCTTTGTATTTCAATTACTTTTCGCGGCGTAAAGTGGTGAATCGAACCGTCGAGGTGCGATCTGAATTCCACGCCGTCGCCTTTTAATTTTCTCAATTCTGTCAGGCTATAAACCTGGAATCCGCCACTGTCAGTAAGAATCGGCAACTCCCACGACATAAATCGATGCAATCCACCCGCTTGCTCCAATACATCAGTACCTGGACGTAAATATAAATGATATGTATTGGACAATATGATCTTTGCCTGAATTTCTTCTTTTAGAATTTTAGGCGAGACTGCTTTAACTGTGCCTTGAGTACCAACAGGCATAAAAATAGGTGTTTCGATTTCACCGTGCTCCGTGATTATCCTCCCTGCACGTGCTTTTGAGCCTTTATCCTTTTTTTCTAATTTGAAATCCATTATCCTCAAATATTTTTAGAGTCGAAATATATAAATATTTCTACCTCTTTTAATGAAAAATCAAATATAAATTTTGTGCAGATTTCAATTAAAGCCAAACTTAAGTACCCTCAATGAATAACAATTGTTTTTTCATTCATGCATTAACGACTACCTTATTTAATTTTTGCAAAGCAGTCGAAGAATATTCTAAAAAAGTCACTATATATTAACCTGAAATGATTATTAAATAAATCAGCGCAAGTCATTATATTTATTTAAGTTATATTTTCTTTTTTGATAATATTAATATCATTAAACTCATTATAAACTTCGGTCCATTTACTCACCATGACTTTGCAAGTCGATATAACTATGATCCCCAGTTAGGTCTGAAGTCCCCGCAATACTTCATAATTTTACCAGCTCATATAAATTAAACTGACTGAATACTGCTCTAATTTTTCGGAAAGGATTTAAATCAAAAAAATGATAAATATTTTTCAATTGTTGAAGTTATATGAGGTATATTCTTTTGGTATTTTATATAACTTCATTTTCATAGATAATGCCGTGCTCCCTTCGCAATCAAACAGATTTTTAACGTTTTTCTAATTTTCTTCTAAAAACCCTATATTTGAATCGAACGTCACAAATCTTCTTATAATTAAGATGTATGAGTTACATATTTTCTTGTAATATTCTCAATATGGAAGAATCTATAATTAGAATGGTGTCATCGATTAGATTACAAAAGCAAAACTTCACAATAGACTTACAAGTCATTATTATTCAATCAATTAGAATCTTTCACATAAAGTTTAACCAGGTCGATTTTCTTTTTATCCGATTTAAGAATCTGGATTGAAAAATTGTCGATGTTAAACGATTCATCTTTGCGAGGAATGCGACCAAGTTTTGTAGTTATATAACCCGCGAGGGTTTCGTAATCACCTTCTTCGATATTCAAATTAAATTCCTCGTTTAAGTAGTCTATTTCGACTTTCCCGCTCAGGATATAAGTTTGCTCCCCGATTTTTCTGGCAATAATTTCGTCGACGTCGTATTCGTCTCTAATTTCTCCAAAAAGTTCTTCTATCAAATCCTCAACAGTAATTATTCCGGCCGTGCCACCGAATTCATCGACAACCACAGCAAGTGAAAATTGTTTGCTTAAAAATTCATTCAGCATTTCAAGACTTTTTTTTGATTCGGGTACAAATGTCACATCACGCAATACAGACTTCAATTCTTCTGGCATTTTTAAAAAATCTTTAACGAGCACCATTCCTTTTATGTTATCGAGGTTTTCTTCATAAACAATCAATTTTGAATAACCCGATTCGATAAATGTCTCGAGCACTTCGTCAGTTGAAGAATTGATATCGACTCCCACGATATCCGTTCGTGGAGTCATGGCTTCGTAAACTTTCTGGTCACGGATTTCGATTATTTTATTGATTATATCGGACTGTTCTTCGTCTATTTTTTGTGCTTGACTGCTTTCAACAATTAAATTCTGGATATCGTCTCTGTCAATTTCATTAACTGCATCTTCTTCCTCTCTTGCATCAATTCGTTCAACAATTGAAGATATTCTGGAAGTAGCTGCAATGAAAGGAGAAAACAAAATTGACAAAATTCTTATTGGCACTGAGGACATAAGCGTCAGCGCGTCTGCCACTTCCCTACCGATATATTTGGGAATTAATTCACCAAAGAGTAACAAGAACAAAGTAGATATTATCAATATTTGGAATTCATTGTAACCAAAGTAATTCAACAAGAAATAAGATGAAATCGAAGCAAAGGAAATATTAACAATGTTGTCGGAAATTAAGATAGTAGAAAAAAATGCTGCAGGTTTCTGAACAAAATAAAATGCCGTTTTTGCATAATAATTTCCTTTCCTAGCCCGTATTTCAAGCTTAATTTTATTAGCGACGATATATGCAATCTCAGCCGAAGAAAAAAAAGCACTTGCAATTAATAATAAAATCAAAATCAGTAAATCATTTACCATAGATTAACCATAAATTATCACTATTACACATAAAATATACAAAATTGCGTTCAAAATAGTCGGAATATCAGACAATACAAGTTCGGCTGGGTCTTCTCCTCGGTTTTGTTTTATTGCCAGATAGAGATATCGGAAAACTCCATAGATAACGAATAATACTGTATACACGAGAGCTTTTGTGTCGAATTCTCGTAATGTATGTTCTGAAATTGAGTAGAGGGAGTAAGAAATAATTATTCCTCCGCCGGTTATTGCTATCAGTATATTGAAGAGTTCCATCGAATAATCGGCCAGAACTTTCCTCTTTAATTCTATTTTTTCATAAGTAGAATATTCAACCCTTCGCTTTATAACCGCCAGGAAGAGCGATATGAATACGGTAGCAAGTATCAGCCATCCAGACAATTCAACGTTGATTATTACAGCACCACCAGCCACTCTCAATAAAAATCCAAATGCTATTATCATCACATCCAGTATAACCATGTTTTTAAGGTAGAGTGTATATAAAAAATTTATGATAATATAGGTTGCAAGGATAAAAATAAATTGAGTATTAGAAGTGGATAAAATAAAAATCAACAGGATTAAAATTGTAGCTGCTATAAAAAGTGATTCTTTTATAGAGATTTTCCCGCAGGCAATTGGTCTGTCTTTTTTTACGGGATGTGAGCGGTCATATTCGACATCGAAAATGTCGTTTATGATATAAACAAATCCTGAAGCCAGTGAAAAAGAGAAAAATGCCATAAGCGCTAGCAATAAGCTGTTCGGGTCGAGTAAACTTTTCGAAAAAATTAACGGGACAAATACAAACAGATTTTTAATCCAGCTTTTGACCCGAACCAGTCTTAAGTATTGTACAAATTTATCCATAGTTAAAATACAGGTACGTCAGTATAAGTACCGAAATATTTTTTAAGTTCAGCGACCATTTCGCCGAGTGTAACATATTTTTCGGCTGCTTCGATTAACGGTGGCATAAGGTTCCTCCCGTCTTTAGCTGCGTTACCAATATTTTCGAGCGCTTTATTGACATCGTTTTGATTTCTGCTGTTTCTCAATTCTGCCAGTCGTTTCCTTTGCTCAATTTCTACTTCAGGTGGAATTTTGAGTATCGGAATATCGATACTCTCATCGGGATCGACAAATTCATTTACGCCTACAATTATTTTTTCTTTACTCTCGAGTTGAAGCTGATACCGATAAGCGGAATTGGCAATTTCTTTCTGGAAATACCCAGCTTCGATGGCTGGAATAACTCCACCGAGTGCGTCAATTTCTTGAAAAATTTTTTCGGCGCCGGCTTCCATTTCATCTGTAAGTTTTTCGATGAAATAACTGCCACCCAATGGATCAACTGTATTAATTACCCCGGTTTCGTAGGCGAGCATTTGCTGAGTTCTCAGGGCAATTTTCACAGCTTTTTCAGATGGGAGTGCTAAAGTCTCATCCATCGAATTTGTATGGAGTGACTGCGTGCCTCCGAGTACTGCAGCAAGCGCCTGATATGCTGTTCGGACGATATTATTTTCTGGCTGTTGTGCCGTTAATGTACAGCCAGCAGTTTGAGAATGGAATCGCAACCACCAAGAGCGTGGATTTTTGGCTTTATAGACTTCTTTCATACGTCGTGCATAAATTCTACGAGCAGCTCTAAATTTGGCAATCTCTTCAAAAAAGTCGAGGTGAGAATTAAAGAAAAACGAAAGTCTTGGAGCGAACGAATCGATATCCATACCCCGTTCAAGGCAAGCTTCGATATAAGCAAAGCCATCTGCTAAAGTGAAAGCCAATTCCTGAACAGCGGTTGAGCCGGCTTCTCGTATATGATATCCGCTTATTGAAATCGGATTCCATTTCGGTGTTTCTTTGCTACAATATTCGATCATATCGACAATTATTCGCATCGATGGCCGCGGCGGAAAGATAAATTCCTTTTGAGCAATGAATTCTTTCAATATATCGTTTTGAAGCGTGCCGCTGAGCGAGTCGAATCTCAATCCCTGCTTTTTTGCAACTGCAAGATAAAATGCAAATATCATTGCAGCGGGCGAGTTAATAGTCATCGAAGTCGAAACTTTGTCGAGTGGAATATCTTTGAATAGGATTTCCATATCGAGGAGAGATGATACAGAGACGCCACAAATTCCGACTTCTCCCCTGCTCATTTCAGCATCTGCATCCCACCCCATCAAAGTGGGGAGATCGAATGCAACTGACAAGCCCGTTTGACCTTTATCGAGGAGATACTTAAAACGTTGATTTGTATCTTCGGGCGTACCGAAACCAGCAAACTGGCGCATTGTCCAGATTTTACCCCTGTATCCTGTAGTATGAATTCCGCGAGTAAAGGGATACTCACCCGGAAAACCGATATCCGACAAATAATCTTTCCCTTCGATATCGTCGGGAAAGTAACATTCCTTTATGGGAAGGTCGGATACGGTTGAATATCTTCGAGGCACGGTCACCGATTCGGATAACCGGTCAAGATATCTTTCTTTTGCTTTTTTGTATTCGGATTCCATCGAAATCCTTTCTTTTTTTGTTAGGTTCTGCCGAAACGTTTATCGAATTCTTCGATCGGTATTTTAATTATTATCGGTCTGCCGTGTGGACAGACATACGGCATTGAAGTTGCAAAAAGTTTATCGACCAAGATGCGCATCTCTTTTTCATCGAGTTTATCGCCTGCCTTTATAGCTGCCTTACAGGAATATGATTTTGCAAGATTGTCTTTAACGTCGAGTATTTTCTCCTGCTGATTTTTTCTGTATTCGTGAAGAATTTCGAGGAGTGTATCGACTTCGTGTTCAGCTTTAAGATCCGAAGGGATGCCGATTATTTCTACACGATATTTTGGCTTGAATTTGAGTGTAAATCCAAGATTTGATAGATAAGGTTCAAGTTCTTTAGTTAGTTCATAATCCGCCGGATCCATATCAACTACCTGTGGAAAAAGGAGATGTTGTGAAAATGGGATATTTGCGTTAAATGAATTTAATGCCTGTTCGTAAAGGATCCTTTCGTGCGCCACATGCGCATCGATAATCATAAGTCCGCTTTTAATCTGAGAAAGAATATATTTGTTGTGAAGCAATACTATAAAGGGGGTTTCGCTTTCCCTTTCCTGAGTTGATTCGAATCTGTGGGTTATCTCCTTTTGCTGGGGTCTATTTTCAAACGGATGAGGTATCGATTCGGGGGCAGCGGCAGCATTAATCTCGTCGTCCATATGAAAGAGCCGCTTTAAGTCTTCTTCGCTATATTTTTTTGATTCCCTCTCAACTGCCGGTCGATCAGTAAAATCGTATCTTGCAATATTTCTAAAATTCTGAGGTCTTAACCTTTGTTCTAAAGTCCCGGTGTTATCTAAAGTAACCTGAGGCACAAGGTCATAACTACCGATTGTTTTTCTAATAACCGCATGAACGAACGCATAAATTTCTTTTTCGTCGTCAAATTTCACTTCGAGTTTGGAAGGGTGAACATTCACATCAACTTTTTTCGGATCGATTTCCATAAAAAGTACAAAGAAAGGATAGTCTCCTTTTTCGAGTATATTTTCGAATGCCGAAAAGACTGCATGATTAATTGTCTTATTAATCACGTAACGCTTATTCAAGAAAAAGTATTGTTCGCCTTTGCTCTTTCTGAGATAATTCGGTTTTGTAACATAGCCAGTAAGACCGATATAATCTGTAATTTCTTCGACTTCGAGCAGTGCCTCGTCGATATTGTCTGCAAAAACAGCTCTCATTCTGTCTATCAAATTCCCTTTTGGAAAATCAAACAACAGGTCATCATCGTTATAAAACTTGAATGAAATTTCTGGATGACTTAACGAAATGCGTTTAAAGGCCTCTATGATATGTTTCAATTCAGTAGCATTCGATTTTAAAAAATTTCTTCGGGCAGGTACATTGTAAAAAAGATTTTTAACTGTAACCGACGTACCTTTTTGAAATGCAATTTTTTCGACCAGCATTTCGCTGGAATCTGTAAATCTTATATAAGTTGCAAGCTGGTCTTCTTCACGTCTGGTTTTTATTTCGAGCTGGCTAACAGCAGCAATTGAAGCAAGGGCTTCGCCACGGAAACCATAAGTTGTAATTTTTTCGAGGTCGTCGATAGTACTAATTTTGCTGGTAGCATGACGCTGTGCACAAAGCTCAGCATCTTCTTGACTCATCCCATCGCCGTTGTCGATAACCTGAATGAGTGATTTTCCCGCATTTTTAATAATTACCTCAATTTCATTGGCACCTGCATCTATCGAATTTTCGAGCAGTTCTTTAACAACAGATTCGGGTCTGTTTACAACTTCGCCGGCAGCAATTTTATTGGCAATATTTTCCGGCAATATCTTTATTTTTTTAGATTTATTTCCCATTCGATCTTCACTTTAATTAATTCTAATATAATGATAAAGTAGGAAATCGTTAAACTCTTTTTTTGTCGTCGTCCATTCTTCCGGATGAAAAGGTGGGAATTGAGTATCCCCTTCAACATCAAATTTCATCTCCGATATGTACATTTCGCAAGCAATATCGATAAATGCTTCATAAACTTGCCTGCCGCCTATAATATAAATTTTCTCGTAACTATTGCAGTACTCCAAAACTTCATCTACATTATTTAACACAACCGTATTAACTATATTAATTTTATATTCCTTATTACGAGTTAACACAATATTGAGTCTGTTCTCGAGTGGCTTTGTAAGCGATTCCCACGTTTTGCGTCCCATTACAACGGGATGTCCATAAGTAATGTTTTTAAAGTGGTTTAACTCCTCTGAAGAATGCCAGGGTAATTTACCTTTATTGCCAATTATATTATTTCTCGATTTTGCAGTTATAATAATAATTTTCATGAAAAATAAAATTCATGCCCACGGTATTTGGATACCAAGCAAATTCAGTTTTTCTTCGAATTCGATTCTTTCTCTATTCCTTGCAAGACGGTTCTCGATTTTTTTAAGCCAGCCGTATTCTTCGGCCAGGCGTAAGACTTCATCCTTATCGCCTGAATTGATGGCTTTCAGAATGTTTAATTCAAGTGCTGAAAAATTAATACTGTTATAGATATAATCCATAAACGCTTCCCACGTTATTGGGCACCATCGGGCTACAATTTCCTTCCCGATAACCTCGGCATATTGACGGATCTCGTATTGTGCGTGCGAATCCATTCTTAAAGATATGAAGCGTAAAAGGTTGTGAAGGTCAATTTTCCAGTATGCTTCGGTGTATGTAGAAAGAGGCAAATCTTTACGGGCCTGTTCTCTTGCCACTCCTGCTTCTAATCTTTCTTTATAAATTTCACGTGCATAATTCTGAAATTGGATTTCTTTTTCCGAGAGAGTTTTACCAATTTCAGGGCTCAGAAAGCCATCGCTTCCCTGTTTATTATCTTTTGCCTGATATCTCCATTTATCTGGGTCAGTTCTTTGAGAAGCATCGATAGCAATTGAATACCGAGTGGAATATTCGTTAACGTTCGCAGTTCGATGTCGTATCCACTGGCGCCATGTATCCATCGGAACGCGCACGTGAAATTTAATTTCACACATTTCAAAGGGAGTGGTGTGGTGATTTCTTAAAAGATATCGAATTAGACCCCGATCTTCATTCACTTTCTTGGTACCCTTTCCATATGAAACACGAGCAGCCTGTACAATCGATTCGTCCGAACCCATATAATCAACCACTCGAATAAAGCCATCGTCTAAAACCGGGAATTTCTTTCCTAATATCAAATCCAGTTCTTTAACAGAAACTCGCTCTAAAATTTCATCTTTATTTTCCATCATAAATTCCGGTATTAATTTTTAATTGAAAATTGGTGCATAATTTCTTTCGATACAATTTTAGCCGCTATCAAAATCCCCTTCTCAATTTGTTCAATCGACTCTTCAAGAGTTTCGAAATATTCCGCCAGTTCAATTATATGAATATTTTCTTCTTCTGGTAAATCTCCTTCAGCTTCGCCGCACACGATGTAGACCGGAATTCCAGCACCGCTGAATTTATTCATTATTAAATACGCACCTTTTGAGTATTTACTCTGGAAATCGAATTTCCCCTCGCCTGTTAAAACTAAATCATAATGTTTGTCTTCTATATTGAGGTCTTCAAAAATAAAATTTTCAGCAGATTTTAATTTAGTGTCGAAGAACAATTGAAAAGCTGCAACCAGACCTCCACCAGCGCCATTGAGTTTTTCTTTCGTCTGTTCCTCGCAATTGAGTAGTTCAAGTATTTTTTCAAAACCTTTTTCTAAGACATTTAAGTCCCTCTCGGCAGCTCCCTTTTGACGAGCATATACCATCGTTGCACCTTCTTTGCCCAGAAGCGGATTGTTAACGTCGTGAACGATTGTAATTTTAAATGGGAATTCTTGTTTATTGTACTCAATTCTTTCCACTTTAAGAAAATTGGCTGGTATTGCTTCGAGCTTATTGTTATTTATATCGTAGAGTTCAAGTCCCAGGCAATTCATCATGCCAATCCCCATATCGTTCGTGGCAGTTCCACCAATACCAATTATCAATTCGTCTACATCAAGGAAACCATCATTCTTGCTTTCGATCAATTGTTCAATTAACTCGCCCATCCCTTTCGACGTAAGTAAAAGAGGATTCCTTTTATCGGCAGGCACTAAATTAAGTCCGAGAACCTGAGCAGATTCGATATAAACTTTTTTATCGAGAAGAGAATATCCGACGGGGCACAAAAATTTTTCGTCAGAATGAGGGAGTGTAATTTCGAAGTGAAGCAATTCCAGGCTAAAATAATTTTGTGCAACTTCCAAAAAGCCGTCGCCACCATCGCTTATTGGTTTATAATGAAACTCAATAACTTTTTTCAGGTCATCAGGAATAAGTCTATCAAATGCTGTTTGAAATAACGAAGCAATTTCGACGGAGTTAGCGCATTCTTTGAATGAATTGGGTGCAATTAAAATATTTTTTTTCATTTTGATTTCTTATTTCGAATTAGTTTTAAGTTTAGAATATGCTTCAATTAAATTCGACTTTGTATGGAGTAAATCCTGCGAAATTACTTTTACTTCACCGAGTACAGGGATAAAATTTGTATCGCCATTCCATCTTGGTACAATGTGAAAGTGGATATGCTCATCGATACCTGCACCAGCAGCTTTACCAAGATTTGCGCCAAAATTAAAACCATGCGGTTTCATTGCTAAATCGAGAGCTTTCATACTTAATTTAGTTACCTGCATAATGGTTTTCATCTCGTCGTCGGTTAAATCGTCGAAAGACGATAGATGTCGGTTCGGAATTACCATTATGTGTCCACTATTATACGGATACAGATTCAGCATTACATAGCATAAGTCAGTGCTAAAAACTTTCAGGGATTTTTCATCTTCGATTTTTTGATTTACGGCCTCGCAAAAAATGCATCGATTATCTTTCTTTTTATCCTTGAACGACTCGATATATTGCGAACGCCATGGCGACCACAGACGATCCATAAATCTCCTATAAATTTAATATAGAGGGAAAAAATAATTGACCCGTCAATCGGTAAAGTCGAATTGACGGGTCGTGAAATTGAGAACACCTTTGATTTATTATTCAGCCGCTTCTTCTTTATGTTTTTGATATTCTTCTATAATCTTAGCTTCCACTTCTTTTGGCACTTCTTCGTAGTGAGAGAAGCTCATCTTGAACATACCCCTGCCGGAAGTAAGACTGCGCAATTGGGTTGAATATTTATGCAGTTCAGCAAGTGGAACTTTTGCTTTTATAATCTGGAATGGAGATTCTGATTCCATTCCAAGTATTTTACCTCGTCGGCTCGAGATATCGCCCATAACGTCGCCCATATATTCTTCGGGAATTTTAACTTCCACATCATAAATTGGTTCGAGAATAACGGGTTTGGCTTCCATAAATCCTTTTTTGAAGGCCTGAGAAGCTGCAATCTTAAACGAAACTTCGTCGGAGTCTACAGTGTGATATGTGCCGTCGAACAAAGTAACTTTAACATCAACCACCTGGCTTCCTGTCAGAATTCCTTTCGACATAATTTCTTTCAAGCCTTTTTCGACCGCTGGCACAAATCTACCCGGGACCACACCACCTACGATAGCGTCAACAAATTCGAATCCCGCTCCTCGTGGCAGAGGTTCAAGTTTAAGGTGTACGTGACCATACTGACCCCTTCCACCCGATTGCTTTTTGTGTTTATATTCAGCGTCGTTGCAAACACCTTTTATTGTTTCACGGTAAGGAATTCTCGGTTCTACGAGGTCGACGTCAACACCATACCTATCTTTCAACAATTTTACAGCAAGATTTAATTGAAGCTCGCCCTGTCCGGCAATAATTGTCTGCGAAATTTCAGGGTCGTATTTCGAAATCAAAGTCGGTTCTTCTTCGTGTGCCGTATGCAAAGCAGCAGAAATTTTATCTTCATCGCCTTTAGCTTTCGGTTGAACCGCCATTCTTATTACCGGCTCCGGATATTCGATTTCCGGCAGAACAACCGTGAAATTCTTCGAACAAAGAGTGTCACCTGTATGACTGTCTTTCAGTTTAACGACAGCCCCGATATCACCAGCTTTAAGGCTACTTACTTCAGTTCTGTTGTGACCGTTCAAAATAAAGAGCTGCCCGATTCTTTCTGTTTTCTCTTTATGCGTATTAACAAGATCCATACCTTGTGTAACAGTACCTGAATAAACTTTGAAAATTGAAAGCTCGCCCACGTGTTGTTCGGAAAGAGATTTAAAGATAAACAATACTGTTTCGCCTTGCGGGTCGCATTTAATTTCAACCGGGGCACCGCTCTCTTTCATTTTAGCCTGGAATGGTTTTCTATCGGCCGGTGACGGAAAATACTTTTCAACAAAATCGAGGAATGTATTTGCGCCTACCCCTTTTGTAGCAGCCATAGGGAAGGCGGGAATCAGAGTTCCATTTATAATTGCTTTTTTAATTCCAACTACAAGATCTTCTTCGGATAATGTACCTTCCTCAAAAAACTTATTCATCAAATCTTCGTCGGATTCTGCAACTTTTTCGATTAATTCTTCTCTCAGTTTTTCTGCCTGTTCTTTTAGATTTCCAGGAATATCTTCCAGAGTAACCTTTTTCGAACCTGCATCGCCGTAGATGACAAGCTTCATTTTAATTAAATCGACAACAGTATTGAAATTTAGACCTTCGCTTGCTGGAAAAGCAACCACACTTACATCTGGCGAAAGTCTTTTCTTTGCAACTTCAATTGTTTCAAAGAACCTGGAGTGTTCATTATCAACTTTGTTAACAATTATTGCTGATGGAATATTATATTTTCTTGCGTACTCCCATGTCAATTCGGTACCGACTTCAATGCCTTCGGCACTTTTAATTACCGATACGGCAACGTCGGAAACATAAAGACTAGAAATTACCTGACCGATAAAATCGGGAAATCCGGGAGTATCGATCAAATTAATTTTTTTATTGTTCCACTCAATATGGAGTGGTGTAGCATAGATAGAAATTTGTTTTTCAATTTCATTCTGGTTAAAGTCAGATACAGTATTACCTTCTTCAATTTTACCAATTCTATTAATAGCGCCGGATGTAAAAAGGAGTAATTCGGAGATGGAAGTTTTACCGCTTCCGCCGTGTCCAATTAGTGTTATGTTTCGGATTGCATCTGGATTATACTCTTTCAAGATGAAGTCTCCTTATAATATTTATCAATCGAGAAATTTATTTTCGTGTAAGTGTAGACCAAAAAGCCCGAAGACCTTTCACAACGGCTCTTAAATTCGATATGAAATTAGCGGCTTTCTCTTCTTCTTTCAGAATTTTTGTCGTTTTAAATAAACTTACTTTTTCCTTGATCCTCTGAATTGACGAATCAATTTCCATCCAGTAGTCTTCAACATCTGTGATAATTTTTTTAGCTCTATCGACGGTATCGTTTAGATTGTCGACAGCTGGAATAGTCTTATCAATCAGCATCTCAATATCTTTACGAAGGGCTTTGAGATTTTCTGTAATTATCCTCAGATAGATAATCAAAAAAACGCACAAAGATATTGCCGCTAATATTAAAACACTCAATAAAATATCGATTAAAGTCATGATTAGCTATTAAGATTTCTTTTCTGAACGATAAGCATCTACACCTGCTTTAACGGCAGCTTTTAATTTATCGCTTTCTTGTTCCACTTTTTCAATGCCACTATGAACAACTTCGGAGGCTTTGGCTTTAGCGTCTGTCAAAACTTTTTCGGCCTCGTCTAAAAGCGCGTCTACTTTTTGTTTTGCTTCGGCCACCAATTTTTCGGACTTTTTCTTACCTTCATTTATCAACTGATTTGCCTTATCTTTTGCAACAGCCAGATACGATTCTGCGTCGTCCATCAAATCTTTTGACTTAAGGCGAATATCTTCTCTTAATTCTTTCCCACTTTTAGGTGCAAACAACAATCCCAACAATGAACCGATGGCTGCTCCAGCCAAAAGACCGATCAAAACTCCTTTTCCAAAACTTCTTGATTCGTCGTTATGCATATAATCCTCCTGTGTCTGTTTTTAAGTGTTGTAAAATAATAACAGACTTCTCTAAAATCAAGGTTTGAATGAGAATAGGGATCAATAATCAAAAAAAATAGTAATTGTAAAGCTCTATGAAAGCATCATTTAGCAATATCAAGAATTGCCCGATAAACTTTTGCAATTGGTAATCCAACTACATTATAATAACAGCCGTTTATTTTAGAAATAAAGAGGGCGCCGTAATCGTCCTGTATGCCATAAGCCCCAGCTTTATCCATAGGGCTACCACTTTCAATATAATTAATGATCTCTTTACGCTTTAATTTTCGAAACGTAACTCTGGTCTTTTCGTAATCAACAATTATACGTCCATTTGACAAATTCGCCACGACAAAACCTGTATAAACCGTGTGCGTCTTCCCGCTCAATTTCGAAAGTGTTTCAAATGCTTCCTTCTTTGTGCTGGGTTTACCGAGAATCTCTTTATTCAATACCACAATTGTATCTGCAGTAATTACAATTCCCTCATTTACTTTTTTTGAGGCAGCTCTGAATTTATCCAGAGCCAATCTTTTTACCGTTTGAACTGGATGTTCACCGTCTTTAACATTTTCTTTAACATCGACTGAGAACGACTTGAAATTAATATTAAGAAGCTTAAGAATTTTCCGCCTTCGCGGTGATTTTGAGGCAAGGTAAATAGGAATACTTTTAGGAATCATAGTGGACTTTTATCGGAACAATGCTTTAATACTGCCCCACGTACGTTTAACACTCGATACTCTATGAACTACATTATATGGAGCGCTGTAAGCCATTTGACCATCTTTGTCGACAATTTTCAGACGATAAGCATAAACGGCGTCAGTCGATTTAAATGCGGTCTGGTCGATATATTCATAACTCTTGTCGGGTTCTGGTTCAACTCTGGCAAGGAACATAAACTGACCACTTACCGTTCTACGTTCGATTTCGAAATGGCTAAGGTTGACTTCGCTTGAAGTTTTCCATGTAATTAGAACGTTATTATCCTGACTTTCTGCTTTAAATTCAAGGATGGTAGTCGGGGCATAGAGCAGGGTTGCGGAAAGCAATAGGGTCAATATGGTAAATTTTGTCTTCATATTTTCTTGTCAAATATATCGGAAGAGATTAAGATTGTCAAGTATTTATTTTTAATTGATTCTTGAAAGAACCTTTTAATGCTTTGAACTATTCTTCAATCATTATAATTGATCTTTTAATGAATATAAAAAACTACGAAAGTTAACCACGATCTTTAAGTATTTCATCGATAGCTTGCAAAGCTTCTGCTCGCCAGGAGTCACTGCCTCGTCTTTTCATCTTTTTCAGTTTATCTGTCGAATAATTGGAAAATTTATTCCTTAAGGATTCAATATCTTTCTCGTTTAAAATTGCCTTACCAATTTTTTTAGTTGTTTCCTCTTGACTATGAGATTCTCTTTCAATGATTGCGAGTTGAGAATTTATTTCATCCTCAGAAAATCGATGTCTACAAAAGGGGCATACTTTTGCTTCAAGTTTGATTATCTCTACACAATCAGGACACTTCTTAGTATGGAAAGAAATTTCATAGTGTGATTTAGTCCTATCCGATTTTTGGGTACTACATGCTTTGCTAAGTGGTGGTACTGCAATTAAAGATAGCAGAGCTATCAAACTGAAAACGAAACCCGACACAAACCAAGCAAAAGAATCACGTTTTTTTCCTTTTGCAATAAAAGAACAAAATGACCCAATAACTATTCATTGAAGAAAAAAATTATTATGGATTCCATTGTAATTTACTCCCTTTACAATCGTTAATTAGATGCAGCGAAACGCACAAATTGCAGCTTTTAAAAAACTTGTTTGTTAATGCTACTTAAATTCATGTGTCAGTTTAAAAAAACTTAGTTCTAACAGAACTATGATTTAGTAAACCTTGTAAAATCCTCATATTCACACCATTTTCACGCAGAACATTGCAAATGAATCTTCATACACATTGTAATATTTATGTGCTCTCACAGTTCAGGCATAATCTTTTTATTTGTGAAATAGTCAGATATGAAGAATTAATTACTATATAACCCTCCAGATAGATTACCTTATCAAAGGTAATTGATAAAGTTTTTTTTCCACGAAAAGTTTATCAATTTATTTTATTTATGTCAATAGCATAGCTTGATTTATTAAAAAAATTTAACTGCCACGTAATACCTAATATTACAGAAAAAAGCTTCTCATATAAGAAGAACATCTTATGGGTGATTTTGTTAAGGGGGAACCCAAAAAATTGATAGCTTTATGGAGCCTAAACTAATTAACCTCAGAAGAATCAGCAGTAAAATAAATATCAGTGTTAATAATCATAAAAGAGTAGCCGACATATAATGTATTAATAAGCAGCGGCAAAGATATTTTTTTATTGCACAGCTGGATATTCAATCATACTTTTTTATAAGTCTGCCAGTTACCGTACTTAAATTTAATGTAAATTATTCCCGCATACAGGATAACATAGAAAGGTAGAGCAAGCCACGCACCTATCAAACCCAATTTAAATACAACTCCAAGTAGATATGCAATGGGCACAAAGACCAACCAGTTTGAAATTACCTCAGCAACCATAACAAAAAATGTTTTACCTGATGCTTGCAATCCATTTGCAAGTACAACACCAAAAGAATAAAAAATCTGACCGAATCCAGCAATTCGAAGCGCTGGTATTGCGGTTTCAATTACATGGCTGTCATTTGTTGTTAGAATTAGAACTGCTCTTGGAAATGTTATAAATATTATACCCACAATTAAAGTATAAATAGCAGCAAGCTTACTGGTCTCGAAACCATAATGGCGAGAGCGTTCTATATCACCCCGCCCGAGATTATTCCCTACCAAAGTTTGCACTGCTATCCCAAATCCAAAACACGGCATTAACGAAATTAGAAGTGCCGTAAATACAACATTGCTTGCAGCCTGTTCCAGTGTACCAATTAACCCAGTAATCGATATAAAGCTTAAGAAACCGACGAGTATAAAAACGTTTTGAATAGAAACAGGCAACGAAATTTTTATAATCGATTTTGCTATTTGTGGTACAAAACTGAGATTTCTAAAATATTTATACGACCTTCTGTATGAAGGTAAAATTGAAACGCCAAAATAAAATAAGGCGTCGCACACGGTTGCTAATGTTGAGCCAAGCCCTGCGCCAGCCAGTCCCATTCCCTTAATTCCAAACATACCATATATAAAAATATAGTTGAAGATAATATTCAAAAAATTGGCTATAATCCCCGAATACATAAATATTTTCGTTTTGCCTATTCCGAAATAAAACCCTCTATAAGAAATAGTAATCAGGAAAAATGGAATCCCCATAAATCGATAATGAAGATATTCCCCGGCATAAAAAGCCACTTTGTTGTCCACAGCCAAAAAATTTGCAATTGTGTCTGCAAATATTATTACGAGTGAACTGATAAAAATACCAATCATCGTAGAGAGCACAAGCGAAGTATTTAGAACTTTTCCGCAACCCTCATAATTTTTTTCGCCGTATCGCCTGGCAATCATCACGTGTGTTCCTGTGGCAAGACTCGAGAAGAAACTGACTACAGCCCACGTTGCAAAAACTCCAATACCCATAGCTGCCAGATAATATTTGGCGTTAGGGAGTCGCCCTACCATAGCTGTGTCGACCATCGAAACAAGCATCTGAGTAGAAAGCCCAGCAATCGCCGGAAGGGCTATCTTGAGTATATATTTATCGTCTTCTGTAAAAGAAAGTAATTTCATGATTTCTAAAATATCGAAATAAGAATAACATTAAAAATATTTTATTTATTATTCCTTCGACACGGAACGTAAAAATAACCGGACTAATTAACTGGATCTGTACACAATAAGTATCTGAAAGAAAACATATAATAATATCTCGTTCTGGGTTCTCTTTAATATTCTACTATCTCGCAAAAATATCATCTCTTGGAGCTTCTAATTCCACCCGTTTTAAAAAAAGTAGATATAATTACATTACCCTACAAAGGCAAAAGAATCTAATATTCGATTAAATAACATGGGAGTAAGATTAATATCGACTCATAAATTTGATTAATCTCAAGATAGTGACAAATTTAGTATGTTCCCCCTTGCAATTTAAATATTAACTATTGTTGAAAATTTTACTATTTTGCAGACAAAACGATCCATATGAATGGACAGAAGAGAAGAAATATTAAATCTGATGAAGACGCTGGGAATTAGCATTAATAACCTGGCGAGTCAATTAGGTCTTCGAACCAATACACTCAACTATATACTTCACGATTCATCTGCACTTGACGACGAGTTATATACTCAAATCAAAGATGTTCTTAATAATTATCAATATGAATTAAGATTTTTCGACGAGACCGAAGATGATACACTTGATTTGTTCGACGAAGACGAGCAGCATCAATTCATTGGGGAAAGGATACGTTTGTTTGCACGAAGAAAATTTGGAACGTTGAAAAAACTCGCCGCAGCAATGGAAATTTCTCCGCAGCAATTACAGCAGTATATAAGCGGTAAAAGAGAACCTGGCTCCAGAATATTGATGAAATTTCTGAAGCTCGGTTGCGACTTAAACTGGCTGCTTGGCGGCAGAGAATCGAATGAATCTTACAGAATACAAAAACTCGAAACCCGAATTAAAGAATTTACAAAAGCACTTGAAGGGATATCGGAAAAAATCAATGATCTGCTAAGAAATCAAAATAGATAGATGAATTTAAATCCAATTTCCCCGCCATAGGCGTCGATTCGATTCATACAAATTTATACTTCACTAAACCTTATGCCACGCATCATCTTCCCGCCTATTTTATCACATTTAATTGTTAGCGGGATTTCGCTTCGCTCAACAATTCCATGGAGCCTGTCCCGCCG
>NZ_JBQXXK010000012.1:0-9596 GCF_052656625.1 Melioribacter sulfuriphilus
CGAAGCAAACACTCCGGGCTCGTCTCGATACGCACTACGTACTACTTCGACGAGCGGCTGCATCCTGCGGTCGTTGAGTTTTCTTCGATAGAAGAACATATCGAAACGACCGCCTGAGCTCGTTTCGATACGAACTTCGTTCTACTCAACGAGCTTAGAAGTCTGCGGTTGCTGAGCTTGTCGAAGCAAACACTCCGAGCTCGTTTCGATACGCACTTCGTGCTACTCGACGAGCTTGAAAATTTGCGGTTGCTGAGCTTGTCGAAGCAACCGCTTTTGTAAAAGAGGATTTTTAAGATTCTTCAGAGGTTGCTTCGTTCGCTTCGCTCACTCGCAAGGACATGGTCTCACTCACAAAGACGTTGACAAATCTAAAAAACCAAAACTCATTCGGGAATAATTAATAATTATTCCACCTGACAATATTTAAAGAACTTCCACTTTTCATTAGCGATTTCGACACTTTGCTCGATCGCTAAGAGGCAGTGAGAATTTCTACACCATTATCTGAAGAACAGTAAACTGAATCTACAAGTTTATTCAAAAAAATTCCGTGCTCTACGACACCAGCTCTTTCGTTCAACAACGAGCTTAATTCTGCGGGATTGTCAATCTTTCCAAAGTACGCATCAACAATAAAATTTCCTTCGTCAGTAATAAAGAGTTCGCCAGCTTCCGTTTTTCTAATTTTTGTAGTGGCGCCGAGCGACTCAAGAAATTTAATTTCACTTTCCAGAGCAAATTGTAAAACTTCTACTGGCACAAAAAAGTTCGTCCCTAATTTTTCTGATATTTTTGTTTTATCTACAACTATTAATAATCTTTTTGTATTCTGAGCAATCACTTTTTCCCGCAGCAAAGCACCACCACCACCTTTAATTAAATTCAATTCGCTGTCGACTTCATCTGCACCGTCAATTGTTATGTCAATTATGTTTGCCAATTTTTCGGGGTTGGTTCTTTGTTCTTTGTTCGTTGTTCGTGGTTCGTGGTTCGTGGTTCGTTGTTCGTGGTTCGTGTTTTTTTTAAATAGTTGGTTTAAGGACAGTAACGGAATTCCGAGTTCGGTGGCTAAGTCTTCCGTTCTTTTTGAAGTTGGGATACCGTAAATATTTTTCAAATTACCGTCCTTAATTTTTTCAGCGATTTTCATTATGGCAAATTTAGCTGTCGACCCCGTGCCCAAACCTACAATCATGTTGTCTTTAATCTCGTCAACTGCCTTTTCTGCTGCAATTTGCTTCAGCTTACTATAATCCATGACTTTATTCCTAAAAAATTTCGTGCCAATGTGAATTAATTTGATTCCTTTAAAATATTCAATTTTTTTCACAAAATAGGTGCGAAATATTTTCGGGGTTTAAAAATTTTTTGCGGTTTTTTCAATGCAAGGAGGGAGGGGAATATTGAAACCGCCAAGAACGCTAAGTGTTCTCTGCGTTTCTTTGCGATCTTTGCGGTTTAAAAAAATTAGTAGCTCAGCCTTATATCTTCTTCCTTTGAAGTAGAAGGCAATATTGAAACCGCAAAGAGCGCTAAGAGCGCTAAGTGAGTTTTGCGGTTAAAAAATATTTTACAGATTATTAACCACTCTCCTAATTCCGTCCTTTAACATTTTCACATTAAAATTAATCAAATAGCCAAGCTTACAGTTGCTCAACTTCAAGTAAGTTAATATCTGCGCCAGATGGACATCGTTTAAACTTTCCACAGATTTTATTTCAATTATAACTTTTTTATTAACCAGCAAATCAATTCGGTAACCGATATCGAGTTTAACATCTTTATAAACAACCGGCAATTCTTTTTGTGATTCAACATACAAACCTGAATTAATTAATTCATACTTAAGAGTAGCCTCGTAAGTCGATTCTAAAAGTCCAGGCCCGAGTGTTCGATGTACAGACAATGCACAGTCAACGATAATTTTTCCTATTTCATTTTCCGTCAACATTTATTTCTCTGCGGCTTTGGCGGTTATGCATATATTTATTGAAACCGCTAAGAACGCAAAGAGCGCAAAGTGTTCTCTGCGCCTCTTTGCGGCCTTTGCGGTTTAAAAAAATCTCTCTCTGTACGTTAGCAATGTAATAAGTTATTCACTCTTTAGCATCGAGTTTCTTTTCTAGTTCGAGTAATTCTTTTATCTTCATATCAAGAAGTTGATTCTGTCTTTTCAGTTCCTCAATTCTCTTTTCAATTTCTTTTTCATATTCAACCTTATTCCAGTACCCTCTCTCCTCGAAGTAGCCTTTGAAAAGCCAGTTATGTTTGAGTGCTTCCATATTTTCGTAGAGACTCGAAGTAGCCATGCGTGCTTCGTCTGAAGTGCGTGTTAGATTCGAAATAACCTGCTTAAGCGAATCCGCCATTTTTTGATCGCTTACCAGCACACCCAGTACTCCCTCGCCTCGATCAACTTTGTCGACGACTCTTTTTACATCGTAGATTGCCGAGTCGACATTAGAAATAATTGATTTTATACTTCCGGTCATTTCAACAATAATATCTGAAACATCTGTTAATCGTTTAGTAACTTGAGTTAAGCTCCTGTCGGCATTTTTTGTAATGCTTACAGCCGATTCATAAAGTCGGTCGTCGTTGACAATTTTTCCAATTGTTCCTTCGCCTTTATTAACTTTGGCAACTATTTCTGCCAGATCTTTCGTAAGGTCTTTCAAGTATGAAATTGTCGATTCCGTTTGTTCCATTATTACAGAAAGATTGAGAGGATTCTTAGATTTAATTATGCCGCCGTTTTTGATGACGGGTTGGTCGGCAGAGCCAGGCGAAATGGTAACAATCTTTTTACCGACGAGTCCTTCAGTTTCAATTGAAGCTTCGCTATCGAGTCGGATGAAATGAACCAGGTCGTTGTCTATTCTCATAACGACTTCAACGTTTCCATCTTTTCCGCCTACTAAAGAGATATTGCTCACACTCCCGATATCGTAGCCGCTCAGGCGCACCGGAGCGCCGGGTTTTAGTCCTTCTATCTGATCGAAATATGTTCTGATTTCGATTGTGCTTGTAAACAAATTTTCTCGATTCCCTATTAAAAAAATTGATATTACCAGAAGAACTGTACCGATAAAAATAAATAGCCCCAGGCGTGCTCCTTCCAGATTTTTTAACATTACTACCTCACTAAGCTTTAATTAATTCGTGACTAAAAAAGTTTTTCAGGAACGGGTCGTTCGATTTAATAAGTTCATCGATTGTTCCTTCGTAAGCAATCTTAGCATCTTTCAGAAAGATTGCTCTATCGGCAATAATTTCTGCGCAAATCAAATCGTGAGTAACAATAACAGAAGTCATATTTAATTTTTTTTGAAGGTTTAGAATCAACTCGCTGATTTCCTTTGTGGTAATTGGGTCGAGTCCGGTAGTTGGTTCGTCGTAGAGCATCAAGCGCGGCTCTGTAATAATCGAGCGAGCAAGTCCAATTCTTTTTTTCATTCCACCCGATAATTCAGATGGCATTTTATTGATTGCGTGCTCTAACGACACAAGTTCCAGCGTATATTCCACTTTGTCGTTAATTTCCTTATCAGTAAGATTCGGAAAATTTCTTTTGAGAGGAAATGCCAGGTTTTCCCTTACGGTCATTGAATCATAAAGAGCTGCACTTTGAAATAAGAAACCGATATTTTTTCGTACTTCATTCAACTGCTTCAAATTAAGAGCTACTATATTTTTCCCATCAACCAAGATATTGCCGCTATCGGGAGATAATAAACCGACAATGCATTTAAGCAACACGCTTTTGCCCTGTCCGCTTCTTCCGAAGACGACAAGGTTTTCACCTTTCGAAACATAAAGTGAAATGTTGTCGAGTACAACCAGTTGTCCGAATCTTTTACTAAGATTTTCTATTTCGATCACCCGAGCGTTGGCCATAACCATAAAGTAATTTTTACTAAAATCATATCAAAAATTAAAATCAGAAGAGAAGCAAGAACAACTGAAGTAGTCGAAGCTCTTCCGACTCCTTCGGTGCCTCCTTCGGTTGTATATCCTTTGTATGCGCCGACAATTCCAACTATGTAACCAAATACAAATGTTTTTGCAATTCCAGGGACAAAGTCACCGAATTCAATTGACCTTATAACCGAGTCGATATAGTATCTGAAATTAATACTTTCTGTAATTAGGATAGCAAGGTAGCCGCCAAAAATAGCGATAACGACCACATAAATTGTAAGTACTGGTAATATCATTGTAGTTGCAATTACACGAGTTACTATCAAGTATTTAAACGGGTTAACGCCTGTAACTTCCATTGCGTCGATTTGTTCAGTAACGCGCATCGAGCCGAGTTCTGCACCGATACCAGAACTGACACGACCGGCAAAAATGAGCGCAGTTATAACAGGTCCCAACTCCCTGACTACGGAGAGAGCAACCATTCCAGGCAGAAAATCTGATGCACCGAATCGTGCCATAACAGGTTGGCTCTGCATTGCAAGAACCAGGCCGATGATAAATCCAGTGACGCTTACAATGCCGAAAGTTTTGACACCCAGCTCGTCCATATGCTTTTTAATTTCTGGAATTTCATAAGGAGGCAGAAATGCTTGTTTGAAGAATTCGATGTTGAAAATTGTAAGTCCTGTAATGGTAGCAAAAAAATTATAGAGATTATCTCTAAAATTTAATTTTCTGCCATATCGATGTTTGGGTAGTTTCATTGTTTATTTATTCTAAATAGCACTTCCAAAATAGTAAAACTATTTTATAGTTAAAAAGGGATTGGTGTGCGGGGGTTATGGTGTTCGTGGTGCGGGAGGTGGGGAGTTTTTTGTTTTATGGTAATATGCTTCTGTTGTAAGTCCTTACGTACGAGTATATCAACATTGTCTTTGCGAGTGAGTAAAGCGAACGAAGCAAACTCTGAATAATCTTAAAAGTTCACTTTTACGAAAGCGGTTGCTTCGACAAGCTCAGCAACCGCTGCGTGTGCTTAATTGCTCTTTATTAAAACTACATGAGATTGCTTCGTCCCGCCTTCGGCGGGACACGCAATGACAGTCTCAGGATTGTCTTATCGAATGATTCCCAAAAGTCTTTGCGAGCGAGTGAAACGAACGAAACAAACTCAAACAAAAGCTTTCTTAGATTACTTCGTCATCCCCCCCGCCTATGGCGGGGTGATTCCTCGTAATGACATTTACTGACTTGTTTTTGCAAAAAAACGGAGTGAGCGAAGCAAACTCTCGTACATAGTTTTTTCAATTTAACAATGCTAATCCTGACGTTAAATTAATTCGTTATATAAGTCGCGCCAGGAGGGATTCATATTATTTATAAGCTCGAGCTTTTTTCTTCGTGAGCCTGCTTTTATTTGCTTTTCTCTTCTAATTGCATTATAAGGTGAATCATGAATTTCGTACCAAACCAGTTTTGTGCAATTATATCTTTTCGTAAATCCTTTTATTAGTTTGCATTTGTGCTCATAAACCCTTCTTATGAGATTATTTGTCATACCGGTATAAAGTACTGTATTATTTTTATTAGTCATAATATAAACGTAATACTTCTTCATTAGAGAGACTCTAATGCTATATGAATGTAAAATTATTTATTAAAAAGTACAATTGAAAAATATTTTGTATTGACAAATGAGAAATTACAATTGATCCTGGCTTTGCTAAAGAGCCTCTCCACTTTGTCTTTGCGAGCGAGTGAAACGAGCGAAGCAAACTCAAACAAATGCTTCTTCAGATTACTTCGTCATCCCCCCGCCTATGGCGGGGTGATTCCTCGTAATGACATTTACTGACTTGTTTTTGCAAAAAAACGGAGTGAGCGAAGCAAACTCTTAAAAAATGAATGTCATTCGGAATTATCAAAAATATTTTTTAAGAAGGTTTTTCTATGGATTGGAGTTATCCCATATCGCTTAATTGCATCGTAATGCTCTTTCGTAGGATAGCCTTTATTTTTGTACCATCCATATTCAGGATAATAGAAAGCATAATTCTTCATAATTTCGTCACGAGTTACCTTTGCCAGAATCGAAGCCGAAGCAATTGCAAATGATTTTGTATCTCCTTTGACAATTGTGCGGCATTCAAATTCAGTGTCGAATTTTTTATTACCATCGACTAATATCAAGTGAGGTTTCACGCTCAATTTATTCGTTGCGCATTGCATAGCTTTCAAAGTTGCATTCAATATATTTATCCGATCAATTTCTTTTTGATCGACAATTCCCACTCCATACGACAGTGCATTTTTAATAATCCACTCAAAAAGTAGTTGTCGTTTTTTTTCACTTAGTTTCTTTGAATCATTAATTTCGTCATTCCAAACCCATGAATTAAAAATAACAGCAGCAGCAACAACTGGCCCGGCTAAGGGTCCTCGACCCGCTTCGTCCACTCCAGCAATGAATTCACCATCATTTTTCAAGAAAGAATTATCAAACTCTTTCAGGTTCATATTAAAACTCATTAATTATTCCGAAATGAATTTTCCCCTCTCGATAAGAATCGCCTTTGCCAAGAGCAAAACTGACACTCATTATACCGAATGCAGTTTCGAAATTAATTCCCATTCCATAACCAAATTTATAATCCGAAATATCATCGCGCTTGAAATATCCAGTATCAAAAAAGAGAAACGCATAAGTTTTTTGGGTCAGAATATATCTGTATTCAATATTCGACCAGAGAATTCTTTTGCCGGCAAATTGATTTTCAATGTAACCGCGTAATGTATTTGAACCACCGAGCAAATACATATCGCTTACTTCGATATTATCGCCTCGAATTTCGCGTGCATGAAAAGCAAAGGCAAGCACCTGCAATCGAAATATTTCAAGATAATAACTGAAATCTACTTCGAATTGTTGCAAACTGTAGTTTCGTTTTTCAGGTAGATATTCCGCCGGTCCGTTTATTTTTTTTGAGTTGAGTTTATAAGTATTGTTAAACAAAATTCCACTCAGTGGAGAATAAACATTCTTTCTTGTGTCGATACTTAAATTAACACCGGTAATCAATGAAGTAGAATTATAAACCGTAAAACTTTTCATCTTGCGTTCAGTAGGAATAGTTGAACGATGCGCAACCGAGATTGAGCCCGTTACATCTTCGGAAGCAATAAATATTAGTTCGGCAGAAAGATTTCTTTGTACGTAAGTTGAATCCTGAATTCTCTGAAACAATCCCGAACTTAAATTCAAAGGGAAACCCAAAAGCCATGGTTCAAGATAGTTGACTTCGAGCTCCTGCGAATTACGATTTTCATTTTGCCAGCGGAAAGAAAGATTTCTTCCGGTACCAAAAATATTTCCGAGTCCAACATTTACCAGTCCCGTCACATAACCTTTTCCTGATGCGCCTGCAGGTACATATCCGATTATTCCGTCGAACTGGTTCGTCTGTTTTTCTTTTACTTTTATTCTCAGTACACCTTCATTTTTATTATTAATAAAATATTCAGGCTTTTCCACAGTATCGAAATATTTTAACCTCATCAATCGCTCTGGAATTTTATTTATTTTATCACGCGTAAAAATTTCGCCAGCAGATATTCCTGCGTTTCTCAGTATGACATATTTCTTTGTTTTATTATTACCCTCTATTTCTATCTTTTCAATTTTCGCTAAAATACCTTTATCTATATTTAGATAAATATCCGCAAAGTGTTTATTCTGGTTTTCGAAGAAATAAATGGAAGCGATCTCAATTTTAGCAAATGGATAGCCTTGTCTTTCATAGTAATCCAGCAGACGATCGACATATTCCTCGAATTGCAACACAGAAAATATTTTTCCTTGAAGTTCGTTAATTACGTCGGTAATAAAAGTTGAATCCCAATCTCGAGCATCCACAAAAATTTTATTTATAAATGTTGGATTTCCTTCGTCGATTTCTATCTGGGTTTTATCATTTTCGTATTTCTTGATTATTACATCCGTGTGATAATAGCCGTAGTATGAATACAATTTTTCTATTGCGGCTTTAATCGAGTTGTTTTTGGCTCTTTGAATTACAGAGTCAAGAAGACTTTGTAATGTTTCCGAATTAAATAGTTTATTTCCTTTAAACAAAATTTTATTTGTTGGTTGAGAAAAAGTATTAATGCTTAAGAGAAGCAAAAGATAAAAAACAAATTTAATATCTCGGCGTGTCATCGATAATTTTCATTTTCTTTCCAATCGGCTCTACCTTAACTAGTTCAATTAGATCCGAATATTCTTCGACGGAAACAGCACTGGTCTCTAGTTTGGAAGCATTCGCCGATGCAGTTGCCGTTGCAATGCGAATAAATTCATCGAAGACCATTGATTTTTCCAGTCCATATGCAATACCTGCTACAAAAGAATCACCGCTTCCAGTTGCATCATAAACATCTATCTCTGGAGGAAAAATTTTATAATGAAAATCAAATTTGGCAGCGTAATATGGTTGGCCTCCGTCGGTTATAAAAATTAACTTTATTCCTTTCGAATAAAGATGTTTCATATAGCTGCGGATCTCCTCTTCACTTGAAAGCGAGATGCCGAGCGATTTTTCAATTTCATTCTTATTATTGTGAATTGCTGTTGGTACTGCGTTAAGACAATCTTCGAGATGAGGGCCGTAAGTATCGAGGATTGAAATCTTATCGTATTTATGGGCTAATTCTATCCCATATGGAAAAATTGAATTTGCATTTGCCGATGGAGAACTGCCTGAGAAAACTACAATCGAACAATTTTTTATCATTTTATCGAGTTTCGATTTGAATTCTTCTACTTCACTGGATGTTACTTCGTTGTTTAAACCAAAAAATGTAGTCACTCGCTTATTTTTTTCTTCGATTATAAGTTCAGCAGCTCTTGTCTCGGATTTGATTGATTGAGCTGTGAAATTTATTTTTTCTTCTGTCAATACGGAACGAAGTATCTTACCGTTATTGCCACCCAAGAAAGTAAGTGCCATGTTTTGAATTCCGAAATAATTCAACTGACGGCTAACGTTTATTCCTTTTCCACCAGCTGCATAGGCTTCATTTTTACATCGATAAGATTTTCCCAGTTCAACTTCTTCGAAGAATTTTCTTCTTTCAAGTAAAGGATTTATTGTTACGGTTAGAATCATAATTTTTCATTTTTTTCGATATGCTAAGATATCGATAATTCATCAAAGATTCTCATTATTAAGGGTTTGGGGGATTTTTGTAATGGGGTTTGGGTGTTCGTGGTGCGGGAGTTTTGGTGTTCGTTGTGCGGGAGTTGGGGAGTTCTTTTGCTGGAATTTATGCTTTTGTTATAAGTCTATGTGAACGTGCATATCAGTCTTGTCTTTGCGAGCGGATGGAGCGAGCGAAGTAAACTCTGAATAACCTTAAAAGTTTACTTTTACGTAAGCGGTTGCTTCGACAAGCTCAGCAACCGCTGCGTGAGTCAAATTGCACTTTATTAACATGAGATTGCTTCGTCCCGCCTTCAGCGGGACTCGCAATGACAGTTTCAGGTCTGTCTTGTCGAATGATTCCCAAAAGTCTTTGCGAGCGAGTGAAACGAGCGAAGCAAACTCTGAAAAATTCTAAAAATTCTCTTTTACTATGTCGGTTGCTTCGACAGGCTCAGCAACCGCAGATTT
>NZ_JBQXXK010000013.1:0-79088 GCF_052656625.1 Melioribacter sulfuriphilus
ACCCGGGATTAAGTTTAATTCCGGGTTTTTTGTTTTTTAAATCAGCGGGTCGGAGGCCCGCCTGAGGCGGGTAAAATTCAAGTCCTTCTGGGCCCACCAATGATAGCTAAACCCGGGATTAAGTTTTAATTCCGGGTTTTTTGTTTTTAAATCAGCGGGTCGGAGGCTGCATGTGGTGAGTAAAAATTTAAGTAACTCAAGATCATAAAAATTAAAACCGGCAATTTTTTTATACGTTTGTTTATATCTTATTTAATCTTTACAGATAGTTGAATTTAATTTAAGTAAATAAAAAACCTCATTCCTGTTAAAGAAATGAGGTTTTTTAATTTTATTGTATTGCCCATTCGTAAAGCTTATAATCGAGTTACTATTTTCAGGACATATCTTTCTTTATCATCATTAAAATGAAAATTTGTTAGATTATTTAAAAAGAGACGTCCCAGACTTTTGTCAATTCATCATTACCCTCCGGACCTTCAACATAAAGCGTTACATTGTAATCCCCTCCTTTTTCATATTGATGAATTGGGTTTTGCTCGTATGAAAAGTTACCATCGCCGAAATCCCATTTCCACTTTTTAATATTACCTATCGATTGATCCTGAAATGCAACAATCCGTTTGTCAAAATTGATTATCTTAAAATCCCAGTCTGCTTTAATTCTGGGAAGATATTCTGGCAGCATCGGCATTAATTTGAAAAGACACAAATAAGATGCATTGCCGTACATTGTATGTTCACGCGAGAGATTCCAGAATCCATTATGACTTGTTGAAGTCGAATCGTCATAATCGATAACCGCCCACGATAGTCCAATAAAATTATTTTCTTTCAGTTTTGATTCTACCGCTCTCGTAGGACCATCAGCAGGCGCATAGTCAAACAGTGTAATGTAAAATTCGAGGATCAACTTACCGGCGTCACCAGCTTTATTAAAATCATATCTGCAGGCTGAGAGAGCGTACGGGAATTCTTTTATCCATGGCTGTACACCCCACACCATACACCAATCCTTTTTACCCGGCGGTGTAAAGATATGATAGTTTTGAGCGTGCACTCCGTGCATTGACCTATGTTCGTCCTCCGGTTTAATTCTCGGATCAAGCTTAACTCTTGCAGTACCTACTGCATCTTCGCGCCAGACTTTATAATGAACATGGTCGACCAGAGGACCGCCTGATAAATCGCCGTCGACTACGACTTCGAAAATGTCGTTGTGATGATCCCTTCGTGAAAAATTCCAGAAATTGTCGTAAGCCTCATATAGAAAATAGAGTCGATTTAATCCTTTGACCCAGCCAACTTTTACCTTTACATCAAGATTTTTTTTATCAACTCTATCTTGCTTTCCTGAGTCCTCCCACAGCTGTTCTATTCCAATTGCAAATGAATCGGGTACTATTGACCAATCATTTATATTACCATCGATAACAGGAATTTTATTATGTGGAAACTGGAATATTTTAAAGGTTGTATCCTCCCGCATCTGGGGAAAACTGGATATTGTTATTAAAAGAAGCAACGATATACTTCTTAATGATGTCATCATTTCTTATTCCTATAGAAATAAAATATCGTCATATTGATCTGGATTGGCAGAATTTCCGTAAAAAGATTTAATCCTTACGTTTTCTGAATTTTCAACCTTTATGGCATTTGAGAAATATTCAGGCAAATTTTCGCCCCATTTGACCGAGGAGTTTACTATAGAAACATTTTTTGAATATTTTATACTTATTGCCGGATTGTCTCTGTATTCAATCGGTTCGTAAACTTTTGTAGGACGATTATCAAACAGGCCACCTTTGTATTTAGTCCATCGTTCGAATTTTACCGATACATTTTCTAGTGTAACATTTTCGATAATACTCTCTTTCGTGCCGTTAATACGGATGCTGTTTTCAGCTTTCCCAAAAACATTTTTCACAAGTATATTACGAATTATACCTGAATTTGTGTCAGGATTTCTCGGAATAGCTGTAAATGAAATAGCTTCTCCTCGTCCCCACCATGGGTCAGAATGATATCTCGATATAAATTCGATATTCCTGAAAGCTATATCGCTTACAATTCCGTTATCCCTGAGTTGAATGTTTATTCCTCTGCAGCTCGACTTTATCTTACAATTTTCAAAAACAACATTATTAATATTACTCGTAGTTTCTGTACCAATTTTCAGTCCAGAATCCTGAGTTTCTAGTATACAATCATAAACACGAATATCTGAAGACGCACCGTAATCTTTCTCCTGTCTGGTAGCTTTAACAACAATTGCGTCGTCGCCGCAAACAATGTCGCAATTCTTTATTTCAACTTTTCTACAATGATCGGGGTCAATACCATCGGAATTAGGTACATCCAGATAATTCCTTACCCGTATTCCATCGACAAGGACATTTTCGCATCCGAGCATATGCACGCCCCATTCGGGTGCTTTACTGAAAGAAAAATCTTTCAGTTGTAGGTTTTTGCATTCTTTCAGAATAAACATTTTCGGGCGCCATTCCTTGGGAATCCACCATTCGTTTTCTTCTTCGTAGTGTGACATAAATTCTGTGGCACGTCCTTCAATATTACCGTAACCCGATATAGTCAATCCTTCCGCTCCTTCTGCATAAAACACCGTCGAATTTTTATAATCTGATTGATTTGTACTTATTATTAGTTCGGCACCCTGATCGATAAAAAATTCAATTCCGCTTTGTAAAACAATAGTACCGATCAAAAATTTGTATCCTTCAGGGATAATAACTTTTGCATTGCCTCCGCTTGCATATGCTCTGTCAATTGCTTCCTGTATGGCTTTTGTATCGAGCGTCTTTCCGTCTCCAGTTGCACCAAATTTAAGTACGTTATATTCTTTTCCCTTTCCTCCTTTTGATGCAAAGATAAAAGGACTCAATGACGGCGAAATGGTAGTCAATGCAATGGCGCCAACAGTTTTTATAATGGCATCACGACGTTTCATAAAATTTCCCTTGTTATGTTTTTGTACAAAATATCAGACCTATAAAAAACTAACTCTATTTTACAAAAAAGAGCAGAATATTATAAATCGTATTAGACCTTAGTAATCTACTTTGTCTAAAAAAGTAATATTTAGGATGGAATAAAAATTACCGATATATCATCGTAAATAATTGAGTAAATGAGATGAAAGAAGTTAGACGGTTTATAATGATCTGCCCTTTACAAATAAATTACTTTCTCTTACTGAGTACATCTTTTTCGTAATTTTCAATTACTGTAATATAATCTTCGCCCACAGGGACGTCGTTAATAAGGCAATAATAATCGTATACAGCTCCGAATGGTTTTGTCTTCAGCAATTCAAGAAAAGCCAGGCGTTCAAAATATTGTCCGTTTTCTTCATATTCTCTAAGCTTATCAGTTGGTTCAAGCAGTGCAAAGAGAAATGCAAGTTGTGTTGCTCTTGTGCCAATGACGTATGCCCCGATGCGATTCATGCTTCCGTCGAAGAAATCGAGACCAATATTAATTCTTTTCAGAGCATTGGCTCTCACAATCTCTTCAGCTATTAATTTAACTTCGTCGTTAAAAATTACAACGTGGTCGCTGTCCCAGCGGACGCCCCTGCTGATATGCAGAAGTAATTCATCAACGAATAATAATAATGAAGAAATCTTATCCCCGATTTGTTCAGTTGGATGGAAATGACCGCTGTCGATACAAATCAATTTATTATTCTTAACTGCGTAACCGGTATAAAATTCGTGAGATCCAACAACCATCGATTCGGAGCCGATGCCAAAGAGTTTGCTTTCGAGCGAGTCTTTAAGATATTCTTTTGGAAATTCCGTTTCGAAAATTTCATCCAGCGATTTCTTTAACAGAGCGCGATGTGTTGCTCTGTCTACTGGTATATCTTTCGAACCGTCGGGAATCCAGATATTGTTAACTGAAGGTTTACCCAATTGTTTTCCTATTTCAGCAGCAATTTCTCTTGTACGTTTGACGTGTTCGATCCAAAATTTTCTGTGCTTTTCGTTTTTGCTCGATAAAGTATATCCATCTTCGGCGTATGGATGTGAAAAGCAAGTAGGATTGAAATCAATACCAATATCGAGTTTTTTTGCCCAGTCGATCCAGCTTTGAAAATGTTTTATTTCAATCTGGTCGCGGTCAACTTTTTTACCCTGGAAATCTCCGTAGATAGCATGAAGGTTAAGACGCTGTTTGCCAGGAAGCAAGCTCATAACTTTTTCAATATCAGCTTTTAGTTCTTCAAGAGTTCGGGCTTTCCCGGGATAATTTCCTGTAACCTGGATTCCTCCTCCACTCAATTCTGCATCGGGAGTTTCGAATCCGCCGACATCATCGGCCTGCCAGCAGTGAAGACTTATGTTCACCTCTTCCATTTTTTTAAGTGCTTCGTCGGTATCTACACCTAACTCAGCATATACTTCTCTGGCAATTTGATATGCCTGTTCAACTGCTTTTGGATTTTTCATTTAATCCTCCGTATTAGTGTATGATTATAATTTGATTACAAATGTGGAAAGAATTAATATCACTAAACCGACAATCAAAGTAGCAAGTGTACCGGCACCCGCATTTTTCCATTCCTTAAGCAACAAGCCCCATACATTGCTGAATAGAATATTAAGCGCCATCAAAATACTCCAGCCAAAGACAAACATTTCTTCGGGTAGTTTGCTCTGCCCCATTCCAAAGAAAAAAAATTGCAAATACCAGAGCGTTCCACCAAGGAGACTGAAAAGCAGATTATTTAGCAGTACCTGTTTATTTACATTTACATAATCGCTGAAGGTTTTGTTCTGATAATTTAGATACATGCAATAAACAAAATTCGTCACAAAACCTCCGAACATCACAATAATATATACGGGATTTACAACGAAGAGAGGGTCAGTCCCATAAGAAGCAGCAACTTTTTGAATTTCATAGCCTGCGTCGATTACACCGGGAATACCGTTAATTCCAAAATTAAAACAGGCACTCATTAAACCCGAAAGAACGGCTATCAGCAATCCTTTTTTAAGAGCAAAATCTTTTATGGCTTCCCTTCTGGCTTCCTCAGGCATATTGCGTGAACGGAGAACGCCTGCGTATCCGACGATTGCAATACCAGTCACACAGAGAGCCACACCTAATAAAATTAATCTTCCTTCATAAGTTGTAAATAAATTTCTTCCCGAGACAAAAGGTGGAATCAAAGTTCCAAGGGCAGCCGTAAAACCGAGCGCAACCGATTGTCCGAGTCCAACTCCCAGATATCTCATACTCAATCCAAATGTCAAACCGCCCACGCCCCAGAGTGCTCCAAAGATGAATGCGGCCCATACAGCATTGCCGTCAGAATTAATCAAAACGTCCAGAAGATTTGGAACTGTGAAATAAGCAAAAATCCATGGTGCCAGTATCCACGATACCACTCCTTGAACAATCCAGTACGATTCCCACGACCATTCTTTGATCTTTTTAATGGGGACATAAAAGCTGGCAGCGCATATACTGCCGAATGCAATAAGAATAATACTCATTAATGAGTCCATATTATTTATCCTTTTATTTATTAGTCCATATGAAATACCATCTCGAGAGGGACGGTAACAGGTGAATTGTCTGGATTGGTCTCCATTATGTCAGCCATATATTTCCACCATTTCTGGACAATAGGATTTGAACCCAGATCCTGCGAGGAAGAATCGCCCGCAAGTTTTTGTACGGCAAAGAGAGTATTTGTTTCTTCATCCAGAAATATTGAATAATCTCTAACACCACTTTGTAACAATAGAGTTTTTAACTCCGGCCAGATGGCGTCATGCCTTTTTTTGTATTCTTCTTTGTAGCCGGGTTTAAGTTTCATTTTAAAGGCAAATGTTTTCATAAATTCACCTCACTTATTTTTCAATTTCTCTTTTAACCTGATGATTTCAATTCCTGCATCTATTACTGAACCGATACCATGTTTTTCATTTAATCTGGCAGGACGTTCATAATAAAAAACAAGATTATCCTCAATACCTGTACCTACGCAAATATCGTTTACCTGACCATCAGACCTGATTTTATATTTTTTCAAGCCTTCCCATCCTTTAAGTGCAACGGATGCGTAGCGTTTGTCGATCCATCCCTGGTTAACCGCACGTGCTATCGAATAGACAAACATTGCCGAACAGGACGATTCGAGGTAAGAATCATTTTTATCGAGCAATTGATGCCATAGACCTTCAGGACTTTGGTATTTGGCAATGCCGAGTATCTGTCTTTCGAGGTCTTTTCTAACTTCTTCCCTGCCGGGATAATTTTCAGGTAAGATATTTAAAAGATGAACTTTAGCCATCATTACCCATCCATTGCACCTACCCCAATGTGCCACACCATTGCGTTTCACATCGCTATAGTAACAATGCCAGTATAATTCTTTATTATCATCCCACAGGTATTTTGTAAAGTTTTTAATCTGAAGGATTGCATCGTTCCAATATTTTGTATCGCCCGAGAATCTACCCATTCTTGCCAAAAACGGGACGCTCATATAAAGATCGTCTGCCCATAGTGTCATTTCGTGTGGAAATTTTCTGACCAGTGTTCCATCTTCAAGACGTTCCTGACCTTCGGAAATATGTCTGGCGGCATCTTCAATGTACTTTTTGTAGTCATCGCGTTTAACATATTCATAGACATCCATCATGCTTGCCCCCATTGCACCGCAATCGTCGAGTTCACTCATTGTCCACAATTGCCCAAATGGGAAGTTATAGTGTGGTCCATCTTTTTCTTCATTATATCTCGTCTGGAAATATTTATAATTGTCCATGCCAAAGGATACGTGCGCTGCAGCGTAATCTGCATACTTTTTATCACCGGTGAATTTAGACAGATTAATTAGAGCCATATTAATAACGCCGTTTGTATAATGCCATTCACCGAAGGGAGAAATAAACCGTAGTTGTGCCCCATCAGGAGCATCCTGGGTTGACTGATAAATTTTTCCCGTCTTCAAGTCTTTAAAACCAAGAACTCCATGTTCCACAATATAGTCGGCTACTTTTCTGATTACTTTTTCGTCTTCACTATTGACCTGTGCAAATAAGACTGAACTGCTAAATAAGATTATTGCAAAAATTAACGTTCGTTTCACAGTTTATCTCCTTTTTATTTTTTAAATAAGTAAATGTCGCTAATCTTATTACTTGAGCCAATTATCCGGAAGAGGAATGATACAAATATTCATCGATTTGCCATCTTCTGAAAGCATTGCAGATTGAATCATAATTTTAGTACCATCAGGACTGAAAGAAGGATGAGGATGATCTGCGGCTGTAGTTTTATGGCCAGCAGAGAGTAAGATCATTTCATGGGAATGTCGGTTGATTAAATAAACTTCGCGTGCAAAATTATCGCCGGCAACAAATCGCCCGTCAGAAGATCCGGTGACATGCCAGAATCCACTTCCATATGGTATTTGGCCTTCGATTATCATTTCTCGTGTCTTAATGTTTACTATTGCCAGTCCCGTCGGTTTTTCTCTTGTTCCGCAATTGCCCCATTCGATTTCCTGTCCTGGTTCGTCTATTATCGTATCGTTTGAAACGTTGCTATTATCGAAGTGAATTTTACGGTGCCCCATTATTGCGAAGGCAACTTCTTCGGGGGTAATTACTACTTCGTGAGTAACCCATTCATATGGAGCTTCTGGATAAAGTGGTCTTAAGCCAGTACCATCTGAATTTACAATCCATGTACGTTGAGGAGATTTTCCGCCAGTTTCCCAGCAGAAAATAATCTGGCCAGGCACCCAGGGATTAGTTTGAATGTGCCCAACCTGAAATGGGACTGATACTACATACTTAATTTCTCCCGTATTAATATTAATACCGGCAATACCTCCTGGACCGGCACCCATATTACGCGGGCCGAAGTTATTTTCGATTTTAGTACCTTCAGGTAGATACTGCATTGCTTTTTTTCTTCCTACACGGAACCACAGCCATTCTTCGTCTGCATCAAAAGCAAGTTCGCCGTTGGCTTCGTATTCAGCCGGAATAATTCCACAAACTTTTTGATAAAAAGATGCATCTTTCAAAGTGCCTTTTTCACTGTCTTCAAATAATCTGTCAAGTTTAACTTCGATAATTTCTCTTGGACTATTTTCGTCGCTAAATCTTTTCATATAATAGAGTTTCATCGATTTTCTGGCAACTATTAACGTTCCAACGTAACCTCCTTCGGTAACCTGTACGATATCGCCGCTTGTTTCGTTAACGGCCAGAGCTTCGCCTCTAACTCTTCTCGACCTGAAAATAATCCAATTACCGTCTGATGTCCATTGATTGTGTGTAGGATAAATTTTAGAATCGCCCGCTGCAGTGCTTGTTAAAAAAATCAGTTTTACTCCCGTAATAGGATCTTTAATCACCTTCCGTTCGGATGGAAATCTTTTTCCTATTTGTGAAAAGACATTTGAATAAAATACCCCGTTTATTATTAGAGCAAGCCATATAAATATTATTTTTGTTCTCACTTTTAATTCCAGTATGAATTAAATTATTTCAAGCGGTACACTTTAAAGTCGTCAACTTCCTGGTGCGATTTAACAGTGCGGAACCCGAAATATCCTTCGGTCAATGGTTCGCTATCTTTGTAACTAAAGTATAAATTGCCGTCGACAAAAAAACTTGTAGTACCGTTATAAACTACAATCTGTATAAAGTAGGTTTTATTAGGTTGAAGTAGATGTTTTTCGTCATTAAAGTCGTAAATGAGAGTCCGTTGGCCATTGCCCTGATATTTACGGAATCTCGTTGTTGTATTACTATTACCACCAATGCCGGCATAATAAAGGCACAGCGAATCATATGAAGAAAATGTGCCGTCGCGTGTAAACAAATTTTTATTACGTGGATCTAAAGCCATCCAGAATTGATTGAGATCTGATAATCTATCGTTGTAACCTTTGTCAACAATTACTTTTCTTTTATATTCAATCAACAAATTGCCTTCGAGTTTTTCTTTGAACCAAATAGTAGTGCCGTATTCGACATCGATACTCAATTTCCCGTTAATGATTCCGACTTTTGAAAAGGGAGATTTTTTTGTTTCAACGATCCAATTATTCAGTCCATTTTCAAAGTCGTCACTGTACAACAAATCGCCTATCTGGTATTGTTCTGTACAAAGGCTATCGCTAAATTTTTGGATAATACTTTCAGGAATTTTATCGCCCACAAGTTCAAGTAATTCAATTGCATTCAGACACCACTGTACCGTATTGTTCGTAGAAACTCCCTGAACTTCACATACAGGTTGCAAACTCTGAATACTATCGAATTTAGTTATATTGAAAACTGTACGGAAGTATCTTGGTTTTGCATCAAGAAATTCTTCCCAGGCACGGACAGCATAGACAGAATCTTTTGAAACTTTAGCATACCAGGCAGGTAATCTGGCGTACCATGAACCTGGAGTACCAAGTTCGACTTTCTTTCCGAATTCCTTCTCTATTTCCGAAACAGGTGCGCCGTATAATTTGCAAAATTGATTCCACAGTTTATTCCATTTTTCATTCTTCAATAAATTTGTTAATTCGAATGCAACTTCCGGTCCTCCCATTAATACCGAAAGATGCGCCGAACCAATATCATTGTCATTGAGACGATAGAGCTTATAAGTTTCAGGATCGTATCCAAATGCTGCATCTTTTCCAGAGAAGAAACCATACGGCATTTCGTAGAGACTATTAATACCAGTCATAATTCTGTTACGATAAATAGTATCGCCAGTTCTCTCCCATTCAGTCATCCAGTTGCCAACAAGCGCAAGCCAGTCGGGACCGAAGCGAACGTGTGTAGGATAATTACTTTTTTCTTTAATTAAACGCAAAGGGTCAATTCTTCCAATAGCTTCGTTAGCTGCGTCAGTAACTTCATGCATTATATCGCCCAACCTTTCATCGGTGGTAAGATAATAATAGAATCGATTTAATGCTGCTTGAGATATACGTACTTCTTTTGCACCGCATCCCCAATGAACAACATTATGTCTGCTGCCCAATCCTTTTAAAGGTCCGAGATGATAAACATCCACCTCGCTGTTGTGTCGTGTCATAGCCTCTGCCATTCTAAAAATGTCACTTCGGCCGGTTCTTAAAAAGCTATACCAGAGCCATAAATTAGGCATCAGTTCTGTATTAGCCCAGGCGAAGCCTCCCATATCGTACTTCCACGTATGTCGGCGACGGTCGTAACTATGTTGTATATCCCCGTAATGCCAGAAACCGTACCAGTGACGCTGCTCTACTTCCAGTTGATAATACTTGAATGCGTTTTCGAGCTGGTTTTCAATCCAGCATTTTACATTATTACTTTTATCTGGCAAACTCCATACCCCGAAGACGGGGATACTGTGTAAGTAATCAGGAGTAGCCACAAGAAGCGGAGGTTGATTGACCGTTTTTATCATTCGATGAAGGGTTTCGTAACTGGGTACATTGTCAGAAAGGAACAGAACTAATTCGCTTGTGCGGGCAACACCTGTTGCAATACTGAATCCTGGTTGAACGTCTTCGTAACTTGCATCGAGATTATGACCCCAGGCTAATGTATCGTAGTGGCGCATGTCCATTGCCTCTGCGTCTGGTGTCCACAACCAGGTTTTTAAGTGTGCTATATCTTTTTTGACATCAGATATTTCAAAAGCGGAAGGAAATGATTGCCAGAAATCTCTCAGACACACAGTCAATCCACCAGATACATCGCCGACAAAAGCCAATCCACTCGCCCGATTACCGTAACCTGCATCTATCCATGTACTTTTATCGTTTGTTCTTTTCAGGATTCTGAAGCCGTCAGCATTGAGCTGAATTAATTTATAGTCGTTCCACGAAGCCCAATTATTTATGAGGAATTGCTGTTGTTTTGAAAGCGAATCCGGCTCCGGAATTCGTAGACCTCTTAGCTGTCTGTCGTAATATTCTTCTCTGCGGTCTAACGGATATCTCCCGCTCAATGGCTGACATGGCTCATCCCACAATCTACCATTGTCACCAGAAAATCGAATATGTCGATTGTACAATTGTTCGTCGAGCGGGATATCAAACACAAATCCCAATCCTTTTATGAAATCTACATTCTGATCACCATCATAAATTATTGTATGAACAATACGCATCGATTGTTGCCCTGCATAGAAATAGAGTCGCACAATAAATGGTAACCAGCTTCTGTTTCTCGATTCAGAATGATGTTTACCTTCAATTTTTATTACTGCTCTCACTGGACCATTCTGTTCTATTGTTACCTTTTCAATCATTCCTACAAATCTTTCAATAGACGGTTGCTCTCCATATTCTTTAGAAGAACCATTTTGCAATAAGCATATTAAACTTCCGCTACTTGAAATCAATTTATTATTATATAGAATTTGTTTAATCAATCGAGTACCACTTTTGGGTACTCTACATTCTATAACACCTGTATTAATTTCAATATCGTTATCGTTTTCATTCACTATTACTTTTTGTTTCGTAAGTTCTTCAGTAATATCTTCATTTAACATTAAGTGTAATGAAGAACCGACACTCGGTGTGACAACAGTGCTCAAGCCGATCCATTTCAACGTACCGTCTGGCCAATAAGCCAATGGCCAGAATTGAAGCGGTAAGGTTTTACCGGATTCATCCTTTAAAATAAATTTTGCGGATGTATCGATTTTACCTTCAGGAAATGGTACACCCCAGCTAACTCCAGTTGAAAATTCAGGAGGAGCATTGTCTAACCATTTTAGTTTTACCGATTTGAAATCCTGTGCATCTGCTAAACCAAGGTAGAGGCTATGAATAATTATAAAAAGTGATACATTAATTATTCTATTGATGCAGACCTCGTAAACAAAATCGATTTTTTTCATGATATCTTATTTATCGTTGAATAGTTATTTCATATAAACTAATTTTTCCATAAAAACTTTATTAGCTTTTTTGTATCGTATAATTATTTTGAGTAGATAAACACCGTTAGATAAATACTTCCCTTGATAATTTATTTTATGGAAACCAGCGTTAAGCGTTTTATTGAGAAAGGTTTCTATTAATTGACCTTGCAAATCATAAAGTTCAATTCTAACATCGCTTATTTCTGGTAAACTAAATGAAATCGTTGTTTGAGGATTGAATGGATTTGGATATGCAGGATAAACTACTGCTTCTGCAGGAACATTCGATGTATACGATGAAATATCTGTAATGTCACCTGCCATTTTATATATTTCACTCCCGGCAAGCAGGAAAGCTCCAAGTCCATAGTCTTCAAAATTTGGAGCTTTGTCGTAAGTAACTGGTTGACCATCGGATGGTTGTTTCCCTGTACTTTGAACGTAACCTAAAAATCCGTTTTCATGGAGTGCATCTTCAGAAAGCGCAATCCAGCCTTTGATTGCTGATTGTTTGTAAGTCGGAGCGCTCAATAACCCTTTATTAATACCCCAGGCTAAGCCAAACGTAAACAACGCCGTTCCCGATGATTCTTTTCCACCATATTCGCTGGGATCGTGTAAGCTTACATTCCAGAATCCATCTTCTCGCTGGACACTAATTATTGCTTCTGCCATTTCGATAAATGTTTCAATGTACTCATCTCGATGAGGAGCGTTTTCTGGAAGTACATCCAGGACGCGAGCGAGTGCTGCAAAGACCCAGCCGTTTCCTCTTGACCAGTAAGTATCTTCACCATTTGGAGATTTGTGGGGCGGGTCGAAGTTTTTATCCCGCCACCATAAATGATCAATTTTATTGTACAAACCCGAATCACCTTCAACAGTTTTTGTGTGCATATACATTTCATACATTCGATTAAAATATGTCGTATCGTTATAGATAGTACCAAGTTTTGCAAATACAGGCATTGCCATATGCAAAGCATCAATCCACCACCAATCGTTAATCTCAGGACTGTTAATCATATTGTCGATGACAGATTTAATTTTCTCGATTCGTTCCGGCTTCGGATCAATTTGATATAACTCAATGTAAGTTTGACCGCAGGCTTGATTATCAGCATTACGAGTCGTAGTGCCTCCGTACGCAGGTTCCCAGTTGTGACTTTCTGCCCATTGAACTGCATAGTTATAAAACTTTTCGTCAGGATCAATTCTGTATAATGCCATTAATCCTTCGTAATACGTAGCACGAGTCCATATATTGCTTGGTCTTCTTTTGTCTGTAACAATGTCAATAGTTGGGTCCGGCCATTTATTCATAAAATATTCATTAGCCAGGAGCATCTTTCCAAGTATGACAGATCTATCGGGTAAGTTTTGAGCTATTAAACTTGTGGTACTTATACAAATCAATAAGAAGAGAGAACGAATAACTCGTAGTTTAATGTAAAAGAGAAAATAATTATTAAAATTTTTTTTCATAATATATGATAAGATTGTCATGCCAGGCTGTGCCTTAGATTTCACAACCTGGCGTTGAAATAGGACTGGCTACTTCAAAAGCATAAGTTTTTTTACACTGATAAAATCATCTGCTTCGATGCGATAGAAATATACTCCAGATGAAAGATTGGCTGCATTGAACTGAACCGAGTAGACTCCAGGATCATACTCCGCATTTACAAGTTGATGAACAAATCTACCCAATAGATCATAAATCGTAATTTTAACATTACTTTTTTTCGGCACTGAAAACTTAATAGTCGTTGTAGGATTAAACGGATTGGGATAATTTTGTTCTAAAGTATAGGTCTTTGGTAGATTATTTTTTTCATTGACTGAGACAGGTTTTGGTACCTTTCCAAGCGAAGCCATACGAACTATCTCATTTTGAATTACCTGTCCGCTAACCTTTGTATAATTATAGAAATTGAACAAAGAAGCATTTCCAGTGGTAGCGTAGGCATGGTCGTTACCATTACCAATCAAAGTCCGATATCCAGCCGGCATGTCGCCTGAACCATTATAAAATTCGACCCACGGTTCCCATCGAACAAAGAGTACATTATTATTTCCAGCATCTCTTGCTAATACAGTGCCGTTACCACCATCTGACGTCTCCAGGTAATCATAAGGCGAAGTAGCCCAGGGCAAAGTGCTATCGGAAGAAAATACAATCCCCTGGAAAACAGGATCGTCTGGTAATTCTATCTTGGCTTTTAGAGTATCACCTGCGACATCAAAGGTTGTAACAGTTGCTGTAGGCAACCAATTTAATCTATTATTACGAGCAACCCATGGATGCAGGAGTAATAAAGGAGAGGTAATACTATTCCATGCCTCTTTATGAGTTGAACCAAAGTCTGCACTTGCACCAGAGCGCCCGATAATGACTAAATCAACTGAATTCAATGTATCAATCAAGCCCTGAGAAGCATTTTCCAATGCTGCAGAATAAAGTGTGTAAACTTTATACCCCATTTCCAATAAATTATTAATTACTGGCTGGTCTGCACTTAGATTTGTAATTGGGTCGATATTATCCGCCTTAGTTATTAGAGCAATTGTTTTACCCAGGCCGACTGGTCGGGGTGGTGGTTCAGGTAAATTTACCATTCTTTCAACTTCTCTCAGATATACCTGTTTAGCTTCTGGAGTAAAGTTATAATAATTAAAGGGACCTGCATGGTCGTTACCGTTACCAATTAAAGTACGGTATCCTGCTGGCATATCACCTGCACCATCATAAAATTCTACCCATGGTTCCCATCGAACGAATAAGACATTTGACGTTCCGGCTTCACGTGCAAGAACAGTTCCGTTTCCGCCACTGGTTGTTGCCATAAAATCATAAGGAGATACAACCCAATTCATGGTACTATCTTCTGCAAGTGTTATACCTGCAAATACGGGGTCAGCCGGCAATACAATTTTGGCTTTTATAGTATCCCCAGCATTATCATACGAAGTGGTTGTACCAGTAGGCAACCAGTTCAAACGATTGTTGCGCGCAGCCCACAAATGGAGTAGCATAATCGGTGCTTTGATATTATTCCAGGCAGTTTTATGAGAACCGCCGAAATCACCGCTTGCACCTGAACGACCGATAATTACCAGATCTGCTGAATTTAAACTGTCCAGTAAACCTTGAGACGCAGTTTCAAGAGAATTTGTATAAACTGTAAAAACTTCATAACCTGCAGCTATCAAGTCATCGATAAAAGGCTTATCCGCATTCTCATTAGTTGCCGGGTCAATTTTGTCGGGAAGACTCACAAAAGCAATTACCTTCGGAAGCCATTCAGTATTAATGTTAGGATCGAAAGTCTCGCTGGAAGTTATGATGATATGGTCAAGCATGGCATTTGGCTCTCGCCCGAAGAAATCGATAGAATGTACACCTACAGAATCAATGATAAAAGGAGCACTCCCTTTATGCCACGACCATGAACCTCGCGGTTGGCCGGATACCTGTCCAATAACTTTTCCATCAACGCCATAGAAGAAAGAATCGCTATTGCCGTCGGGGAAAAATACATACGCCCAAATATAATGCGTGCCTGTATCAACAAAGTTAACATAGTAAGATAATTTAATATTGATTGTCTCGGCGTTGCTTGTACTACCGTCACCTTTAGCCATATATGCGCGCATATAACCCTGACCCATAAAGCCTTCGATAGAATCCTCCAATGCAAAAGTGTCACCAACTTTAGCCTCCAGACCAGGTCGATATACATCGTACTTTTCTGCTGGCATCACTACCAACCCGAGTGAATCACTTCTTTGCACAAATTGTGCGTTCAAAGCACTTATGCAAAGCACAGAGAACAATAAGAAAAGAAACGTGAACCTATGCTTCATAACCCCTCCTCGTTAATAAATTAGTTATTATTTTTTTTGATATGAATTTAGAAAGGCATTTCAAGAGAACTATATCTCTTAAATTAAATTCATATTTTGCGCCCTTGACGGTGTTATAGTTAGAAATCTATTTCACTGGTTTTAAATCGTCTGTGGATTGTTTTGTATGGAAATCAATAGCTGGTGGGCGATCTTTCTTTTCAAACAGTTCTTCGATGATTGAATAATCCACTTTGTATTCGGGATTAAATTTATTTGACAGCATATATTTTGTTATACTATAGAGTAATTGCCTTGCCACCGGTCGTTCATTTAAGTTATTCTGTAAATCCGCACTGCACACCATAATTTTTCCATTCTCAACCCGCGCTTCAAATAACACTGCCAATCTTCTATTCAAAAACCAGGTATCGATTGTTTGTATTAAAGGTTTAAATTGAGGTGGAAATAATTCAAGGTTCATTACCTGTTGACGATTGAGAATTTCCCACCATTGGAGATTACTATGAAAATCCGTGGGGAAATATGAAAATACCGGATGCTCAGGGTTGCATAGGATTCCAAGCGTATGTGGCGGTCTCATTTTAAACCATGAAGTATTCCAGAAGACGGGATTTAAATACTGAACAACATCCTTCCCATTTTCAACTTTCCCAGCCGCAAATAAAAATACTTTTCCGCCTTTAATTAAGACCGATTTGGCTTCAGCATCAAGTTTATCCGTAAAATAAATTTCACTGTGATCTATTTCAGGAAGTTCAGATGGATAGACCCAGAAATCCCAGCTGTTTTTGTATTGACCAATCGAAACTTCAAGAGTAAGTTTTATTGCAGAATTAAATTGTGAAAGTGGAAAAGTAATACTGCCCAGTTTAGTACAATTATCTATTGGAATATCTGTCGTATTTAATTTCCCTTCAGCAATAGTATTCATCTCTGAATCAATCAATTTCCATTGAGGTGTAACATTCAATAATTGATGCTTGCCGAAATGAAAAGCTTCGATATCAGCCTGGAATATTTCATTGTTATAAAAGACGAATTTTGGAATTCTTGCTAAAGGTACAGTTTCCCCGAAAAATTGTTTGAATTTCTTTGCGTCGATATATCCTTTTTCGTCCCAGAATGCGTCGAGTAGACCAACGAGTGCAGTTCCCTGTCCGGGATAATCGTTAAGAGCAAGCAATTGTATACCGGCTAAACCTTTTGTGCGGAGCGCTGCCTCAATTTCAGCTTTGTAAGAAATCACCTGTAATTTCCCCGAAGCCATTAAAAATTCCTGAGCCATGTCACCCATATGATTCTTTTCTAATAGTTCTTTAAACAATTCAAAATTCTTGGCTTTATATACCCCAGTATATTTTTTTATTTCATTAAAGTTTGGGAAGACACAGTGCTGCCCCATTTCATGAACTACATAAGGGACAGAATAATTTTCGATTCTTTTAGAATAATCGAATAAACTACTGGGGCGTTGATCCCATGGAAGTCCTCTCGGTTCAGAGCGAACAATAAATTGACTTTCCGGAACGAGTGGCCAGCTCTTACCAATTGAAGCAGATGTATAGACGTGGCGATTGTCAATCGATTTCCAATAATTGACAAGATTCCCGAGGTACTGAACCTGGTTTTTACCGGCAGGTTCATTCCCGTAAGCCATCATACAAAAAGAAGGATGATTTCCATAAGTATCTAATATACGTTTGGTTTCTTCATAGATATACTGGTCAATTGGCAAACCATCGCCTAATGTAACTCCGTGATTAGCCCAGCTGGGACCTTCAACCTGAAGATAAAATCCTAACTTATCTGCAGCATGGAATGCGGCTTCGGGCGGACACCAAGAGTGAAATCTCATATGGTTTAGACCAAAATCTTTACAAATCTTGAATATCCTTTCCCACGATTCAACATCTGTAGGTGGATAACCTGTTAAAGGGAATACACAATTTTCAACCGTTCCCCTTAAAAATACTGGTCGATTATTAATTTTGAAGCGGGTACCATTAATTGTAAAAGCTCTCATTCCAAATTGAATTTCTTTTTCGTCTATATTACCCGATTCATCAATTAACTCTATCGTCATTTTATAGAGAGCTGGATTGAATTCATCCCATAATTGAATATTCTCTCCCATCGGATAAATTATCTCAACGTCAGTCTTCCCTTTATTAATTTTAATATCTCTGATCAAAGGAGCTACTTCATCTACTTTTTCAGTATTAAATGATTTTGCTTTTAATACAATCTTTGCAGCTCTCTCTTTCTCAGTAATATTAGATAATACTGCTCTTACAGCTACGGTTTTATTATTGATATCAGGGAAAAGTTTAATGTCATAAAAAGACACTGGAGAAGTTGAACTGAGATAGATATCGCCCACGATTCCATTCCAGTTCCCCTGAGTTTGATCGGTAATACTGTGTGAATCGGGTCCTACATTAATTTCTTTAATTCTATTATCCACACGAATAGTAAGCAGATGACGACCTGGTGTCAATTTATGCGATAAATCGTACCTGTGTGGTGTTGAAAGACTATTTTGCATTCCAATTTCAATGCTGTCAATCCAGAGCGTCGTTTCCCAATGAGGGCGTTCTAAAAACAATTCTATTTTACGACCTTTCCAATCATCCGGGATTTTTACTTCGAGCTGGTACCAGGCAACTCCAACATAATGTTTATTGGGTGTAAGCCAGAATGGAAATTTCAGGTTCTCTTTTTCCCTATATTTTGCCATATCGGGTCGAAAATACCACGAACTGTCGTAAATGCTACCTGTCCATATTGTATTAACTGAAAGATCATCTCCTTTGTTGTTATCTCTCATCGAACCGGGTAGAATAATAACATCCGTAAATTTTGTTTGATACCATTTTTCTTTGACACCAATATCTTCCCGGTCAATTTGAAAGTTCCACTTTCCTTTTAACCAGATGGTATCGTTATTTGATGGTCTGGCGTTGATAATCACCGAGAGAATTGATATCGAACATAAAAAAATTAATGAACTTACAAGTTTTCTTGACATGTTATTCATAACTCTCTACTATATTAGTTAATAATTAATTTACAATGATGTGATAAGATAGAGAAAGAATATTAGCATATTCAGTAGATAATAATTCTGCTAATAGATAAACCAGGATCGAGAAGCGACAGCTGTAGCTTGACCATGCTATTCACGTTTAGATTAAATTCCGTTCTGGCAGAAGCAAAACCCCTGAGAACATTCAGACTCCACTCCGCAGTTCCAGAGATCGTGTTTACGTCGATGATATCGATAAGGCGATTATCTATCGATATTGCCGTGCGAAGTCCGCGTGTCTCATTTACGGAATGCGTCGGCAAACAGATTAATTCAATAATATGCTTGCCTGATGGAAGTTGCAATTGAATGGAGGCAGTTGGAGCATCTAACGCATTTCCTTCGTCATAGATGGGGCCAGTAAAGTTTTTCCATGACAGACTTTCGCCGTCGATTCCCAATCCTGGCAGGAGGCATAATTTTGTTGTATCAAATTTTAATTCTCTGACATAAATAATTTTTATCGGTTTTAGTCGGTTATCCTTTGAAACGGATTTATAAAAATTATTCATTGAATCCGGCGCATTAAAAACTGGTCGATTACGAGGATTCATAGAGATCATACCGTTCCATTTGCCATTGGCAATTTTAGTATTATAAATATCTGTCAGTTTCTTTATTTCATTGTAAGCACGGCTAGCCTTCTGGTAATCTCCCATTCGAGCATAAAATATTTTTTCATTCATGTATGCAGCACTTAAAATGGGATAGAGGATTAATTCAAAATAAGCATTCTGGAGACGTTCTGGAATTATTTCCTTCAAGCTTCTGGCTTTACGTGCAATCTTCTGATACGTTGCAAGACGTTCTTTAACTTCATTTTCTGTAAAATCGATTTTATCGAGATGTTCAGGTTTTCCGGAGGCTGCCAATCGATAATATAAAGTTTTTATTTCAGCTATTTCTTTTGCGTATTCTTTCCCGAAAGTTTTTGATGCCCAATATTCAATATATTTTTCTGAATTTACTGGATTCCACGAATTGATATCCCATGCTAAATCCATAGCAAATTCAATTTCCATTTCGGCAGGTTTAATATCGCCTACATTAAAGATCCATAGACGATCAGCGCCGTATTCATAAGCTTTACTCATTTCATAAGAAATAAGAGAAGGAGATGTTGAACACAACCAGAGATAGTCTTCAGGGTAGCCCCAGTAGGATAAATGGTAATAGACTCCGCTTCTTCCGCTTCTTTTTTGTTCTTCAGATGTCGAGAGTTTGCGAATATAGCCGTAATTATCGTCAGCCCAAACAATCGTAACATCGTCTGGTATTTTTGCGCCAGCATAATAGAGATCGAGCACTTCTTTGTAGGGACAGAATATTTGAGGAATTTCAGCAGCATCTTTTTTGAAATGTTTGGCCAGTAAATCTCTCTGATCTTCTATCACTTTATTCAGGAGTTCAACTTTATCCTCTAATTTGTCAGGTCCGGGCATACCGCTATCGTGAATTCCACGCATCCCGATGGTTACTACAGTTTCCAGATTTAAATACGCTAATTCTTTGATTCTGTCTTCCCAGTATGTTTTAATCTCGTCGGAATTAGTATCGTAACGCCATTCGCTAGGTTCTTTTCCGTACTCATTGATAAAATTATTATTCCATTCATCCACATTATTCCTTAGCATCGGCTCGGCGTGACTTGAACCAAGGACTATATTATATTTTTTAGCCATTAAAGGATTTGCTTTGTAGTAGAAAAATGCTTTCGTGCATGGATGCATTGCAGGCCAAATAAAATTTGCTTTGAGTCTCAGCAGAAGCTCGAAAATACGGGCATATGTTTTAGGACCAATATCCTTAATATCGGTATCTATATTCTTAGCAGCCCACGGCTGCAAACCCCAGTCTTCGTCATTGAGAAAAATTCCGCGATATTTTACTGAAGGCGGCCCCATTACAATTTTATCGATCGATATTTCAAGTTCTTTTTGCTTTTGCGGCAACACATCAGCCCAGTAAACCCAGGGTGAAATTCCAAGAAGTCTGGACAATTCGAATATGCCAAAAGCTGTTCCGCGCGGGTCGCTACCACAAACTACAAGTGCCTGGTTTAAACCATATAAGGGATTATTTATTTTTTGAATTACAAAGCTCTCCCATTTGCCTTCAATTGATGCAACAGATAATTTTCCCGTTGCCTTAATACTGTCGATGATTTTTGATTTCCCAATTGTACCCACAATAATTGCTGACTCATCATTGACTTCTAAATTGTTATGAATATCAGGCATTATATCGGTAATTAGTTTTATATCATTTGCCAGTGCAACTGCACAATTATAAACTACTTCAGCATCGTTCTTATCATAGATGATTGGCACACTATTTCCTTTAGATACAATTCGGAAATTGCCGCTTCCAAAATTGTTGTAGCTCAGTGCAAAATTCGAATTTGTAAGAAAGCAAAAGAGAAGAGGTACTAAACCAATTTTAGCTAAACAAGTTAATCTTCTGGAATAAAATAACATCACAATTTTTTTAATATGCCCATATAAAATTTATTTATCTCTGATAAGTTAAAAATAATACGAAGGGTATACTCATTATTCAGCAACAAGACCAATTAATTTTACTGGACCAACCAAACCTGAATCCAGCGGTTCCCAGTTTTGGGCAGTGAACAAACCATTTTCATCCATGTTTTCTCTTTCATGAGCAGCAAAGTTTATATTGTAAAATTTTTTGTAATTAATTTTATTTCTATCCATGTAGATAATTCTATTTGCCATCAAATTTGTCACTAATATTTCGAGAGTATTTATTTCTCTTAGTTTTTCTAAATCAATAACAACACGATACTGAGGTCCAACAAGTGTTGATAACTTGTGACCGTTAAGAAAAACAACAGCCGATTGAAAAACTTTACCGAGATCCAGTTGAATTGCATCAGTAGCAAAATCTGGCTTTGCGAATGTGATTGTATATTTTGCAGTACCGGAGAACCATTTTAGCTCGTCAGAAAATTTTGTCCATGTATCCAGTGTATGAGTAGACATTGAATCCGGTAAAGTGGGGACTCCTTTAACAAAAGTTACTTTCCATTCGCCGTTTAATTCAACGGTATCTTTTGTTGCACGATAGAATTTATATTCATCGACGTTTTGACTGTTTGAATACCACTGCAAAATTATAGATTCACCTTTGTCGAGTTTAAGATAGACATCTGCAAATTCATTGTTGACGACTTTCACTTTTGCTTTTCCAAACTTTCTTTCCATCGGGTTGAACCAGAGGGCATCACTCCCACTCCTTCGTATTCTGACCCACTTATCAAATTCATTATCGCTCCAGTTACTAATAAAATAACAGAGCCCCTCCTTACGTTTAACTCGATTAAACCAGAGTCCTTCTTTCAATAAATTTTCTGGCTTAATATTTATATCATTCAAAACTTCCTGAATATTTTCAGCTATAATTAATCTTCCTCTTCCTAATTTGCTTAGAAGGCATTGGTCAGCTTTTTCAAATTTAATATTGCTTTTGAGTTTCTCGAATCTTTTTCTTCGCTCTGCGAGGTTATGAAGGCCGGGTACGTCAGCAGGTAAGTTTTTACTAAATACTACTGTTGCTCCTGCTTTAGTTAATTCAATAATTTTTTTGAAGGTATTAAGCGGTAAAAAAATTGTCTCAGGAATTATTAAGACTCTGTATTCTGCAAAATTAGCGGATACAATCTTACCGTTCTTTACCGACAACATTCGCAATAGATTATCGGAAACAAAGTCAAACTGATACCCTTCATTCAAAAACAAATTGCTAAGCCGTTTTAGGTCCTCTGTTAATTCATCATTATTTGTGCCCAGATGTTTTAATAAATTTCCATCTTGTTTTGACCAGATATCATAAATAGGGAAATAGAGTAAAATATCGTTATCAGGTCTGGAGGATTGTAGAAATGCCTGACAATTGGCTACATAAGAATTTACAGCTTTAAGGTCGTCCCACCAGGTATTTGTGGGTGCAAAATGGACAGAGGCGTAAAAGAGCCGTCCAGGCCAGTCTTCTGATTGTGGTGAATACGGCGTGCCGTGATAAACCAGATGATTGACACCATTTGCAAAATAGCGATCGAAATTTTTTTTAACATCCGATAATGTCGATAAAAAATGCTCGTTTAGCCATGTAGCAGCTTCAGCAGAGATTAATTGTTTACCAGATAGATGCCCTGCTGAAGTAGCAAGTTTAATTCGTAGAGGCAAGGTGCCTTCGGTTTCTGGAATATCGCTTGCCGCATAAAGGTCAAGAACATTTGCCGGCGAACCATGTGCTTGATTACGGACAACTGAGTTATAATTACGGGACCATTTTTGCCAGACTTTAGTAAAACGCTTCAATAGTAAATCGGAAACAGTTTCTCTGAAATCAGTGAGCACTCGAGAATTCATCTCATCAGAATCTTTTCCGAAAAGAGCAGGTAAATAGTTCTTCAGGTCGTAGCCTCTCAAACTTTTAAATTCCTCGAACATAAGTGGAGTCCAGTTCGCTTCGCCTATGGCATCGTCTACCTCGTAAGAATCGTTGAAAAATGCTCTTATACCGTCAAGATTTTTCCCTTTTGCATTTTTATCAAATTGCTCTAAAAAATGCTTAAGCGCTTTTTCTGAAAAATGGTCGATTACATTTCCTTCTCCTCCTCTACTTGCTCGCTCTACCATTTTACCGTGCCATCCTTGAAAGAGTGCATAAATTTCCCAATTCCCTTCAGGAGCTGTCCAGAGTAATTTACCACTTTTGTCAACTCTATTTGTTATGTCGAGCATTGCACCGTTACTGTTGTAAGCAATCAGTGCAATTAAAGGCAATTTCCTTTCGAAGCGTACTTGATCCAGCGCTAACTCTTGTAAATTCGGATTTGCATTGATTGGGAATTTTATCTCCGAAATATCAACTTTGCGTCCTACGGCTCTAACTAACGGTTCCTGAATAAATTCTATCTCTTCTTTTAATTTTTCTCCTCCTTTCAAACTATAAATTTTATACTGGATATTCTTACAAGCATCTTCCTCAGAAATCCAGGGACCGCCAAAAGGCCATCCGGATGCATTGGCAACATCAACTCCAAGTCCCAATTCTTTAGCTTCATTCAAAGTATATTTCAAAATATCGATCCATTCCGGAGTCAAAAACTTTATATCATAATCTTCGTAGCCTTTTACACCATAAATTGCAGTTATTTCAACGCCTCCGAAGCCGGCTTTGCTCAATTCTTCCATATTAAATTTCAGGTCATCCTTTGTAACTGCGCTCCCGTGCCACCACCATCTTGTCCATGGTTTTGTAGTATAATTTATTTCAGGCCATAAATCTTTTTGTCCTAAACTGATTTCATTGCGCAAAAAAAAGATTACAACAATTAATAAAAAGAAGAAGAAATCACCACTATGAGAATTATACTTAGTCATATTAATTCTTAATGAATGAATAATTTTTATTTAAGCAGCGTCATTTGTTTCATAATTGATTTATCATTTATATCCAATTTATAAAAATAAATTCCACTTGCCAGACCGTTGCCGTCAAATGTCAATTTATAATAGCCCTGTTTTTGGTACTCATTAACAAGTGTACTAATTTTCTCCCCGATGGAATTATAAATTGCAAGTTTTACTTCAGCTGGTTCTTTCAAATAATATGTAATATTTGTCTCCAGATTAAAAGGATTGGGATAATTCTGATATAAGCTGAAGTTAGCGGGTAAATTAGTGTCGTTATAATTAATAGAAGTGATGAATTCCGATTCGATGGCACCCAAATCGGGTGCATTCCCGAAATAAGGAAATCCAATAATTGTTCCTGCATCAATAACCTTGTTGGTTTGAACAGGACGCATAAAATCGATTTCTGGTAAACTACCGTCTTCCTTTCTTGGAGACATAAGTAAATTTATATCGAGACTTTTAAAATCGGCGTCGTTAAGTGATAAGTTGAACTGCCAGGAATTGGTAATGAGTGTATTTTTGCTTGTATCGATATTAGCAAAATCTATTAAGCCAAATCCCTTTTGATAACTCAAATTATTTATTAATACATGGTCGTATCCATCGCCATCAATATTAGTCGCATCCTCACGTTTTGGGCGATTCAGCATATTAAAGTTGACACTATTTTTATAGGCCGTATTATTATACCACTCATTGCCGCTCAAGTGATGATTTGAATAGAAACCGTTTGATTTGTTTCCAGCTGCAATACAGAATTCGATTTTGTGCTTCGGTACAGGATCAGGAATTTTATCCTGGGTATCGTGAGCAAAGCCACCGGCTTTAAATCCATTACCATCACCCAGACTCTGGAATGAAGTTGAATAGCCATTAAAGAAAGCCCAGCAACTATCGAATATAACAGATTCGTCGGCTCTTATTATATCAAAGCCGTCGTCACTATTAAACCATGCACGACAACCTTTGAAGACATTCCCTTTCCCACCTGCATCTGGGTGGCAACCAAAGCCATCATTGTTTCCACCAAGTTTATTTTCAGAAACATTATCCCAATTCCTGTATGAATCACAATTTAAGAATAAATTATATCCACCCGAATAATGCCTTAAGCCTGTTCCTACGTTGTCGTGCATACTAATTCGTTCAAATATATTGTGATTCCCTTTACTATAAATGCAATATGATTCCGTATGCGTTGTAATTGTGGTCTGAATGCCTGTCATTTCGATTCCCTTCAAATGGATATAGTTGCCTATTACATAAATACCCACTACTCTTTGATTGGCAGGTTTAACTTCCGAAAAATCGAATACAGGAGTTTCACCAGGATAAGCCCAGTATTTGATAGTTTTCCCTTCCGAACCACTTTTATCCAGATAAGTAACACACGCAAAAAGATTCGATACTATTCGGGAAATTTGATCTTCTTTAATTTTGTAAAGTCCTCCTCGTATATATATCGTATCGCCGGCTTTAGCCAGTGCCTGCGCCTTCTGGAGCGATCTGAGTGGTTTATCGATAGTTCCAGGATTTGCATCGTTCCCATCCGCGGCAACATAAATTTGTGACTGAACGTTAAGTGCTGTAGATAATAAAATCGTAAGAGTAAAAATTATTTTTTTATACATACCTTCCTCTTCTTAAATCAAGGGGATTACTCTTGAAGCAGAATTAATTGATATAAAATAGAGTTAGAACTCAGAGAGCTAAAAGATTATTTTTATTGCCAATTTTCTCTCGATTCGAGTTCTTTGAGGTTATACCTGATTCTGGTTCTTTCGACTGATTCTTTATATAGTTCATTCAAGTCAGGCAAAATCAAATTTGAGCCCTTACGTATGAAGAAAGGTGTTTTATAAGATGGAGCATCAACTTCAATAAATTGTCCACCGTTATATTCTTTCTTATCCCACTGATCGATCCACACTTCGCCTTCGGGTAAATAGATTTTCTTTTTTGTTTTACCTTCTTCCCAAATAATCGATACAAGAATATCATTTCCAAATTTATAGGTAGTCCAATCTTTCCAGCACTCTTTTTGCTCGGGATATTCGAGAAAGAGTGGCCTTATAATCGGCATGCCAGTTTCATTTGCAATTTTAGCATGATTATAAATATAGTCTACAAGGTACATTCTCAACTTTGCATAGAATCGCCACACTGCTAGAAGTTCGTCATCAAAAGAAGGTTCATAATCCATATCCCAGAAGACTCGATTATTTGTGGGTCCCACTTCCATAATTGGAGAGAAACATGAAAAACCCAGCCAGCGTTTTGTAACTTCTCTATTAATATTTCTAGGATAGCCACCGGTATCAGAACCCCAGATAGGATATCCCATAATAGCACATCTTTGAGCCCCAATTATTACAGACCTGAGACCTTCGGGAGGATTTCCTGTATCGCCAGCCCACATTCCTCCATATCTTGCGCTTCCAGTGTATTGTGCACGTGGGAATAAAATAAAATCGTCGCCCAAAATCGGTTTAACTGCCTCGTAAGTTGCTTTTACATATTGCCGCGGATAATCGTTATAGTTTTCTCTGTAACTAGTACCAATTGATGTAAATAAATGTAATGAATCCAGAAGCTTTTCACCGTCTGCTCGATCGAGCTTAAAACCTTTTATGCCGATTTTAGCCAATTTTGCAGGTCCGTTTTCCCCCCACCATTTACAGGCTTCTTTATTAGTGAAATCGATTAAAGCCTGTCGGGAATTTTTCCAGATACGACTTTTCAACTCGTAGCCTTTAGCTGCTGCCGTATCAGCCATTTTCCCCATTACGAACGGACCTATCCAGAGCATTGTTTTAATATTTTTCGAATCCAACCATTTAATCATTTTTTCAAAATTGGGTAGGCGTTCATAATCAATTTTGTAGTCGTCAAAACCTCTTACACCCGGTCCCCACGGTCTGTCGATCCAATATGCTGTACATGGTATATCGTAAGCAGCCATTAATAATATTTCTTCGGTTATCTGTGAATTGTAAGGAGATTCTACAATTGTACTGTCATAGTATTTTTTATTATTAAAATGTTCATCGCGCCATCTCCACGGTCCGAAGGCCCATTTAGGAGGCACAAATGACGGACCGGTCTCAAGCGCATGTCTCTTAACAAGTTCTGCAGGCGATTCATCCATCATTAATGAAAAAGAGAATTGAGAACCTTCAAAGGATATATGAACCACATTTTCAAACTCTTTACAAAAATCGATTATACCTGGCCACGTTCCTTTAACAAACAGAGCATAATTTCCCGATGAGATATAGAAGGGAGCATAAGCAGATACTGTTGGTTTTAGCTTTACTTCAACTCGCTGTCCTCTTAAATCAAGTCCTTCTTTGATATCTTTTTCCCACGATTTTTCTTGAGGGCCATCAACAACTCTTTCGAAAATGCCAGTAAAATATTCATCGGGCTCAGCCTTTGTATTTATTATCCAGCCGGAAGGTTGGACATCTTTATTTACCAATCTGAAATTAAATTGAATTTCTTTATCCGTTTCTCTGGTAACTAAAATGACTGTGTCGGAATCGTTTTCCCATAAATACATAAATTGATTATCGGAAGATTTTTTTATTTCGGGTACTCCCATAAGCCAATTAACTTTGCCGCCAACTACAAAACCAATAGCACCCAGAGTATCTGCCGGTACAATTAAAATATTATGGCCGTACCTGTTTTCTATCTTGAATGAAGTAAATGATTCGTTACTATTCAGTACAGTCAATTTGCCAGGTTTTCCGCAAACTGTTAGTCCCATTAAAAATAGTATTACAAATGAAAGTGCTGACAGATTTGATTTTCTTATAGGATTAACTATCATAGATTTTCCTGTATTTTTTTAATCCACAAAATTGAGAAGAAAATGAATCATACAAGTATTGTCAATATAAAAAATTTATTTAAGTAGAATCATCTTCTTTGTCGAGATATAATTGCCTGCCGATAATTGATAAAAGTAGATACCGCTTGGTAAATCATCCGCTTTGAATTCGACTGTGTAAATTCCCGGTTCTTTTTGTTCGTCTACAAGTGTTGCAACCTGACGGCCAAGTGCATCATAAACTTTCAATAACACGTGGATTCTTGAATTATCGGCTTTATTTGATACTGGTATAGTATAACTGATAATTGTAGATGGATTAAAAGGATTTGGATAATTCTGATAAAGTACGAATTTAGCAGGTAACTCGGAGATTGTTTCTACGGTTGTAAGAAAAGTAGATTTGATAATAATTTCATCTAAATTTCCGAAATCTGAACCTGTGGCAGAAAAACTGATTGTGTTATTGTATCCTTCATTTAAATTTACTTCAACACTGTCTATGACATAATTAGTCCAGTCGCCGGTGTTTCGCATAGTAAGATTAGTCGCTTTCCCATTGACTATCAGACTTCCAGTTCTGTCGGTATTTCCCAGCGCATAACGGAATAATAAAGTCTTAGGACCGCCGCCGTAACCGGGCATACTGGTAAATTCAACTGTACTATTGCTGGCGTCGAAATTTGTAAAGGCAGATCCGTGATATCCAAGATGATTATTTTCCACAAAGACAGTTCCAATTAAATTTGCATCCTCTGATTGATAAACAAAAGAATCTGCTGGTGTAATTTGAATTACTCCCGTTCGTAAAGATTCCACATTATTTGTATCTGTAACCGTTAATGCGTAGTAATAATTTTTCCCTTTAGTTAGATTTTTATCCTCGTATGAAGTTACATTCTTTTCCGCCTTGAATTTTACTGGCGAGGATAAATCTTTTGACTCCGATCTGTAAATATTTATTTGTGAAATTAAATTGATATCTGAATACTCCCACATAAGCAAACACGAATTATTATCGTGCCGATACGAAATGGCGGTTGGAGGCTCCGGTCTTAAAGTTGGAGTAACAGAAATTACGTCTGATAAATCTGACTTATTACCGTGAAAATCGTATGCTCTCAATGCATAGAAATATGTAGTATCATATTTAACATTTGTATCGAGGTAAGACGTCACATTGCCGACATCGATCGAGTCGGTGAATTTTTCTGCAGATTTTCCTTTGTAAAGGAGATAACCTGCAACATCGGTTTCTACATTCATATCCCATTCAACCAGGATTGTATCTCCTAAGGATGTCCCTCTTAAATTTATTGGTTTTGCTGGAGGTTTGAGGCTATCGGGAATAAACATGCTTTTACCGACAAAGAAACTTGGATGAGGTGGCTGGTTGTACCCAACATTTTGCCATGCAATTGCAAGACGATATTGCCTATCCTGCATTAAAGTAACAATACGATAAGATGTCGGAATGTTTGTTGTATAAATTCTGAGCGCTGTATTATCGCTTGTTCGCCAGATCACTTCCTCTCTCCAATCGCCGAATAAATCAGCCTGGAGTGAAGGCGTTGCTTTAGTATCATTATTAGAGGCACAACCATTTGCTTTTAGTAACAGTTGGGTGGTGTTACCATATTTCTGAATATAAATATTATCGAGCAATTCACGTTCAAGATCGCCATCCCACCAGACAACAAAATTAGAAGAAGGAGGATTTGGACCTACTTTAATATTATTAACGCTTCTCAATCCATCTGTACCGCCCCAGCATTCCATTCCTTCGTATGAATCTAACAGATTGGCTGCAACACCTCTGCCTACATCACCGGGGCCTGTGCCCCATATAATTTTGCCTGTTCTTCCTTCGAGAAGAGCTGAACCAACTTGAGCTTTTTCATGAATGCCCCATACTTCGAGGCCAGGACGATTAGGGTCAATATCAGAAACGTGCAATGCATCCCCGTGTCCGAGTCCTGAATTCCACAGCCCTGTTCCATCATCATCGACAGCCATAGAGCCATAAATAATTTCATCCTTACCATCACCGTCGAGATCGGCCACGCTTAGGTTATGATTCCCCTGCCCCGCATAAGTTGGGTATCCTTTATCTGTATCAAAGACCCACCGTGAAGTCAATTGTCCATTGCGCCAATCCCATGCAGCAAGAACAGTTCTAGTATAATAACCACGGCACATAACAACACTTGGATGTTCTCCATCAAGATATGCGACACAAGCAAGAAAACGATCGACCCTATTTCCATACGAATCACCCCAAAGGCTTACGTTACCTCGAGGCGGTAAATAATCGGTAGTCGCCAGTGCTTTGCCTGTCAATCCATCAAATATTGTAAAATATTCTGGGCCCGCTAGGATATAACCGCTTGAATTCCGATAGTCTGCATTGGGATCACCAATTACATTTCCCTGACCATCAATAGTACCATCAGCTGTTTTGCAAGCTACTTCAGCGCGACCATCGCCGTCGAGATCATATACTATAAATTGCGTATAATGCGCACCCGCACGAATGTTTCGCCCTAAATCGATACGCCAGAGAAGAGTACCATCGAGCTCAAGACCATCGAGATATACATTGCCAGTATAGCCACTTTTTGAATTGTCCTTTGAGTTGGAAGGATCCCATTTTAAAACTATTTCATATTGTCCGTCTCCATCCAGATCGGCAGCACTAGCATCATTGGGACTGTATGTATAGTCAACTCCATCTGGAGTTCTTCCACCTTGCGGTCGCTGGAGCGGTATTGTTTTATAAATATTCTCCCACGGTGTTACTACTTCTGATATTGAAGTTTCATTGCCATCGATGACAGCTACAATTTTATAATTATCATTTAGAGTTCCAGCTGAATCTATAAAATTAGTCGTCGATAATGGCATATCGTTAATTTTAGTGTTCCCTCTGTAAATATTAAACTTTATACTGTCGGGATCGTCAGCGAGTAATCGCCACCCGATAAAAATCCCCCCATCTTCTGCGGGCACTGCAATTACTCCCCTTCCCAGATTTTCATTTCGAAACGATTGCCCGAATAAATTAATCGATGTGTAGTTCAATACCATAGTTGCTATTATGATAATCCTCAATACTAATTTCATTAATACCCTCCCACTATAAATTTTTCGATTTGATTCAGATCACTGCGGGATTAAAAATTGCTGAATAAAAAAGAGAATACTAATTTGAAATGACTATAAATGTAATCCATTTATCTCACTACTATCACTCAAATTAAATGTACTCCTTATAAATAGGAATGTCTCTTTCCACATTCATAAATCTCTTTGACATTTTTGATCATCGTAAAGATAAAAGTTAGTGGTCAATCTGATTACAGACTGACCACTGATCCAATAAGCGGCACAAAAATAAGCTACATTATTTCAGCAGCATCATTTTTTTGGAGGCAACAAAGTTTTTACCGTTTGTACCTGTAGCAGATAATGTATAGATGTACAAACCGCTACTTAGATTAGAAGCGTTGAAGTTGAAGGAATGATTTCCAGCAGAGAGATTTTTTTCGGTCATTTCATATACCTTTTGACCCAGAACGTTGTAAATGGTCAAAGTAACGGTGGCTTGTTCTGGCAAACCGAAACGAATTGTAGTAGTCGGATTAAAAGGATTGGGATAATTATTACCGAGATAATATTGATTTGGAACATTATTATCGTATGTTTCAACAGAGACAAGATTTTCTTTTGTAATGAATGCTGAGAGGCTATCGCCCGGGATATAAACAAATTTCGCATTCGTCATGGAATCTCTCAGAGCTGCAAGATACTGGTCTCGGTTTGCTAGATAAATAGCTTTTTTATCCGGGAACCAGTTCAAATCGCCAAGCGGCAATCCGTCGGTACCTCCCGTAAGTAAAGTATCATTCGTATAACTCAAATCAAATTTCGGAGGCCAATTCAGTATCGGTTGACCTTCTGCATCGTAATCAACTACTAATTCAATGCGCCAGTCTGGCCAGGTTGCTCCTTTAAGCCAGTAATATTTATCCCATGCCAGCATACTATCAAGCTTACTGGTATTATTAACAAACATGGGATCAAACTGCCAATAATTTTTTCCTATTGTAAAATCATTATCTACAGTAATCGTGGTATCAACACCTTTTGGCCACAAAAAGCATGGAATAACTTTGTCAGAATCAGATGCAACGAGAGGATTAATTTCCTTGTTCCAGAATTCAGGGAAAGCGGGGTCAAGATAAAATGCATTCATACCTTCATAGAGTGATATAGAATCCAGCTTTTCGGCTATTTCATAATGATGCTCCCATGTTGTAAAAGGTGCTTCATAAAAATTCGTTCTTAGAGTCCGTCCTCTATAACTCCAGTTATAATAAATATTATTTGCCTGCAAAGCTTCGTACCAGTGTAGTTCATGCCCATTTATCTGCATATTGAGAAAAGTATTATGAACTTCGATTTGCTTTGATGTAAAGAAATTGCCACCGTTGCCAAATAACCTGCCTGAATTGATTGAGGTATTGTTTTCAAATATAAAGTTTTTTACACCTGCATCGATACGGAGGAGCATACCGTTAAAAGGTGAGCTGGCTTTACGAACCATATTGATAAAAAGACAGTTGGTAACACTGATTGTATCAGCATAAGCCTGGTTTCTCATTGTAAACCACTGACATTCGCCAAATGCACAATTGTCATAAATTACTTTATTCCCTCCTTGATTAACTATAAACGCGCCAACAAGTTCACCATTAGATAGATTGCCATCGAAAATGACATTTTTAAGCTTAACGCTTCCGCCACTTTTGATATGGATCATATCTCTTGCAGCTCCATTTGCAGCGGGAATTTGCAAGAATACAGGCGGTGCAGTTTGATTTTTGATCCATGTATTGTCAGGTCCTAAAATAACAAGGTCAAAATCGACATCGAGAGTACCATCAAATGCATAAATCTTGCCGCTTTCGGCTAAATAAACAGTCTTAGCTGGATCGTGCGTCCCGTCAGCGAGTGTATCTGCAGCAATTTGCACATTTACAAATTGATTTGGATCCAGCACCTTTTGTGCAAGTAAATACGGCGATAGCATAACAAAAAACATAAAAAGTAATACTAACTTTTTCATTGAGTCCTCCTAGATTTTAATTTGATAATTAATTTAATGGGAGCATTTGGCATTGTGATTAAAATTTTCACTTAAATTTCATCACCTCCTTTATTTCATAACCTTGCAAAAGGAAAGATAGCTTAAAACGAATATCGTATTCCCAGATCAGCTGTCGTACCATAATACTCGACACCTGAAAGTTTTTCCAGAACACTTACATATTGACGATCCGGTTCATTCGTTATATTATTAATGTTGAGATAAATTTGAAGACCTTTTAGCCACGGAAGTTTTTGATATGCAGTAAAATCCCATCGTGAATAAGGCGAGGTATATGAGTCTAATTCCTGATAAACTGTATGAGCACTTCTTAAAACATTATCAGTATACTGGAACGATAGCCTTGCGGAGAAATCACCTATGTCATAACCGACAGTTAAGTTCAAAATATCATTGGGTTGATTAACTAATCTGCCCGAGCGAGTTGTATCAATATAAGTATATTTTTTAAAGATGCCGCTGCCTATTGCTACACTTTTGAAGTATGGATAACGAGTTTGAGAATTTATATGTGTATAGTTGATATTTAGGACCAGCCCTTTAAGGAAAGATGGCATGTACCAGAAATGAGTTTGCCAGTCTACTTCAAAACCTCGTACATAAGATTTTTCTTCGAGATTTGTCCAGGTATAAATAGTTGTTCTTTGATTTGGAGTTAGCGGGTAGCGATAATTTATTTTGGAAGCATCTTTGGTAAAGTAAGTAATAGGTACAATTAAATTCTCAATTTCTTTATAAAATAATCCTGCTGTGAAAAGTCCAATGTAATTATCATAAACAGAGACATAAGCATCATAATTTTGTGTGATGGCAGATTTTAGATAAGGATTACCCATGCGTAAAACAGGATCTCCGTAAGTATCGATAAAGAGATAAGGGGAGACAGCACGATAGTCGGGATAAATAATACTTTTTGTGCTTGCCAGGCGAATGTCAAGCCAATTTGTCGGTTTAATACGCAGTAAAATTTGAGGGAACCAATTTTCACCTTTTGTTGAATCCCAGTGTACTTCTTTATAGTCATAATAATATTCGCCCGGTGTTGTCAAGCGACCAAATACATACGTTGAATCTGCAGTATAATCGAAACCAAATTTTTCATATCTTACACCTGGAGTCAAAGTAATAAATTTCCCGATGTTCATTTCGGTCATTACATAAAAGGCATAGAAGTTTCTTGTATAGTGATAATCATACTGAGTCGACTCAAGGGGTGAAATAAGATAGTACCCGTATTCTTTAGCCAGATCAGCTAAATGATGCATTTTCCAGATCGAGACTTTATTATAGAAAACATTGCTGCCAATTCCTTCCTCGCCAGATAGAAAATCGCCGATATCATATTCTGGATCGGCAAATAAAGAAGCCTTGAGACCGTTATCCTGGGTAGAAATGCCAAGGTCTGTCCATATTACATCTCTTAGCAAAGTATTGAAATCCAGGGCAAGACCTCCTCTATCTACATCAATACCCCACGCAGTTTCGTCATTTTTTCTAGTATTCCTTTCGTATTTACCGCCTAATTTTACTTCGCCTCTAATAAAACTTAAAAAATTATACGGCATTTTAACATTTAAGATGGCCGATTGAGCAGTTTCATCGACATCACGTTTGAGAGTGCTGGCGTTATTAATAATTTTATCCTGCTCAAGAACCTGCAGATGATTTAAAAGCATACTCGGGGAAACCTGATTTTCTTTACCGGCTATAACAGAATCTGGCACCCAACCCTGAACACCACCAGAGCGAGTTCTCATGTCGAGTGTCAGATCACCAGGATGACGTTGCGTGGTAATTGAATTAGAAAGAGAGAAATCGAGATTTAGATTTAGAAATTCAAATTCACCTTGCAGAGCGTTACTTATGACTGTATTTGTAAATTCCTGGTCATAAGCATACCCTCTCCAATCATACGAGGTTGTGAAATAGTTTCTCTGCTCGACTTGATGCTCTTTTAGACTGCCAATGAAGTTATTTAACAATAACGTGCCGTTTGTGAACTGATAATCAAACACAAGGCTACCACCCAATCTTTTCCTATCTCTAACTATGTCATAAATATTGACATCATTTAATAGTGTCGGTATTAGTCCCTCATTTGTTATTGATTCAACGTTGGTCGTATAGGAGGCACTTAGTCTATCAGAATTCCTATTGTAATTGTCGAGATAGCCAGAAATTTGTATCCCCAGTTTATTGTTAAAAACACGGTTGCTTACAAGCGCAGTAGCTCTGTAATTACCATAAGGATTGTCGTTAGCCAGCGAAGCATATCCACCTTGCATAGAAAAGTTAGTATGCAAGCCCTCGCGAGCTTTGCTGATTCTAAGATTAACAGTTCCGCCAACGGCATCTGCATCCATGTCGGCGGTAAGAACTTTAGTAACTTCAATGCCAGAGAGAATATTTGGAGCAATCATATTGAGATCGACACTGCGATTTTCACGATCTGTTGATTGTAATCGTACACCATTGACCATCATAACATTATATTGAGGTGAAAGACCTCTTATTGTAACTTTTTGTCCTTCACCACCACTGCGTATTAATGAGATACCGGGTAAGCGAGCTACCGATTCAGCAGCGTTTACATCCGGTATATCTTTAATGCGGTCGGACGATACGATATTTTTAATAGTATTTGCTGAGAGTTGCTGGTTGATAGCCTCCATCTGTCCTTCTGCCTGAGCTGTAATTACAACCTCGCCTGTTTCAAGAGCCACGTATTCAAGTTCAACATCAAGTTCAATAGTTTTACCTGCGACCACCGTAACAGGTATTCTTTCATCTTTGTAACCCAGATATTTTACAATCAGAGTATAATTTCCGGGGGGAACGCTACGGATGTAATATTCACCTTCAAATGATGCTGCAGCGCCAATACTGGTACCTTCCAATAATACATTTGCACCCGGGAGAACTTCGCCTGTTTCTTTATCCAGAACTTTACCTCTTATTCTGCCCGAGCTCTGAGCCTGAATAATACCTGCCATACACAAGATTAGAATCAAACACTTGAGTATTGTCTTACTTACTTTCATAACTTAACTCCCTTTTTAATTAGAGAATTATTAATTATAGAATTATTTTTTCATCTCAATACTTTATTATATCGTTCGATGTTTTTATCAAAATAGTCTTTGTTATTGGGTAAATAGGTCTTCAGTTTGGAGGAATTACCGACAATTTCTCTCCACTCATTGATATTCTTAACAATCCCCTTTGAAATTGCCTGCACTCCGATATTACCCAACACCGCTCCTTCAACCGGCCCGGCAATTACTTCGCATCCTGTTGCGTCTGCCGTTAATTGAGTAAGTAGTTCGTTTTGAATACCACCACCAACTACATGAAGTCGTTCTATTTTTTTAGCGGTAACCGATTCGATTTTTTTTAATGTATCCCTGTAACTGTATGCAAGACTTTCGATTATAACCCTGATGACAAACCCGTAATTATTGTCGTGCTTTTGTGCGGTCTCTTTTAGAAAAGCAATTATTTTTTCGGGCATATCGCCTGATTTTAAAAATCTCGAATCAGAAAGGTCTACCCAGGCTCCTGCACTACCATAATTATCAGCCATTTCAGTTAATTCTGCATAAGTAAATTTCTTCTCTTCTTTTTCGTCCCAGTAACGTTTGCATTCCTGAATAGGCCAAAGTCCCAGGATATTTTTTAAGAATCTAATTGTATTGTTAAAACCGCCTTCATTTGTAAAATTATTATTAAGTGCATCATCACTTAATACAGGTTGATTAAGTTCCACTCCCATTAATGACCATGTGCCCGAGCTTAAATATGCCCAGCTATCACTTAAGGCCGGAACACCGACTACAGCCGAAGCAGTATCGTGACACGTTGTAGCTATAACAGATATGTTTGGATCCAGCTGGGTTAAATTTGCCGTCGAAGCTGAAATTTTTCCCAGTACTAAACCTGGTTCAATAAGTTTTGGGAAAATGCCCTTCCTGAGACCTAAAGCTTCAATAACTTCCCAGCTCCAATTTCTGGTAACAGGATTAACCAGTCCTGAAGTTGATGCAATCGAATACTCGGATACTTTTTCTCCAGTAAGCAAAAAATTTAGGAAATCAGGGATAAAAAGAATTTTATCGGCGACGTCCAAAAGACTTGCTTTTCTTTTTCGTTCGGATAATAATTGATAAATGGTATTAATCTGAACGAATTGTATGCCGGTGGATTTATATATTTTTTCTTTAGGCAAGAGTAAGAAAGCTTCTTCCATCATATTATCAGTACGATCGTCCCTGTAATGGTAAGGATATCCAAGAAGTCGGTTTTCGGAATCGAGCAGTACATAGTCCACTCCCCATGTATCGATACCAATCCCGTCGAAATAATTACCGAACTCTTTCTTTGCCTTTTTCAGTCCTTCGATAATTTCTTCATAAATTGCCAGAATATCCCAGTGGAATCCGTAATCATATTTAATTGATGGAGTTCTGAAACGATGCACTTCGTGGAGAGATATAATTTTATTATTTAAAAGACCCACCATGCATCTGCCGCTTTCGGCGCCGATGTCGAATGCAATAAATTTTTTTTCAGCCATAAATTACCCGTGATTATTATTTGTCGAAAGAAAGATTGATATTCTTTTTAAGAGAAAAGATGAGCCTATGATTCTATGAAGTTAAATGGGAATAACCCGTTTGTACAAATAAATCTATTACCTATTTAATTTGCTTCGATAAAAGAATAGATAATTAGTAGAAATGGAAAAGAAAGAAACCCCAAGGAAAAATGTCCAGACATTTTACGCTATCTTTTGAGTATGCTGTATTCTACTGTTACGTCTTCGTAATCGTCGTAGCTTTTTTTATTTTCGAGCATATCGATAAGGATGTCGGTAGCAGTTTTTCCAATTATATATGGATTTTGCTGGACGGAATAGTACGGCACACCAAGACGGGAAACAATCGTGTTATCGCCAAATTCGCCAAGGAGTATATCATCTGGAATAGAAAGATTCTTATCGAGAATAGCTTTGCCTGCGCCATAAGTAATCAAGCCACCGATACTAATTACAGCGTCGATTTTAATGCCGGTATTTAGAAGGCCTGTCATTTTATTATAGCTGTCTTCAATGCTACGGAATGTTTGAAGTACGAGGTCGGGATTAAAATCGATGTTATTATCCTCGAGTGCTTTTTTATAGCCCTGGAAACGGTCCTCGCAAACAGGTATGAGTGTATTCGGTCCAAGAAAAAGGATGTTTCTGCGACCTTCTTTAATCATGTCGGTTGTAAGTTCGTAGGCAGCGTCGACGTCGTTAATTTTAACGGTAGTAAATGGCAATTGATGAATTTTACGATCCCAGCACACAATTTTGATTCCTTCTTCGTCCATTTTTTTGTAGAGTTCTAAATTTTCGTCACCGCCAACAGCATTCAATAAAATACCGTCCACGCCGATATCCGATAAGAATTCAATTTTTTTCCTTTCTTTTTTAGCATCCTCGTCGTGAACCATTAAAATGCATTCGTATCCTTCGTTGCCCGATTCTTCATACATACCTCGAACAGCTTCTGAGAAAAACGAAATTCTGAGATCAGGAATGAGGACGCCCAGGATTTTGCTCCTGTTTGTAATAAGCGATCGAGCCAAAATATTCGGGCGATAGCCCATCTCTTTACACTTTTCTTTAACAAGAGTTTTGGTTTCTGAAGAAATATCGGTTGAATCTCTCAGTGCTTTTGACACAGTAGCAGGAGTAAGAGATAGTTCGGTAGCTATATCTTTAAGGGTAACTTTTTTCTTTTTAATGCTCACAGTCAAAACTCAAAAGTAGTATTATTGATGGCTAATATTACGATATAAAGTAATTAATTTCAAGAGTATTTAAGGAGAAGGTCTGGGTACAGCTCCGCCACGTAAGTCCCAAATTTTGAATGACTTATAGAGAAAAAGGAGAAATAAACAACAGTCGGAAAAGGTTTTCGAAAACCTTTAAGTAATTTAACCCTAAAAAAGAGCCTTCTAAGCTCCTCGTACCATTACTTAAACGTTTTCGATGTCGACAGGAAAATATTAAGAATATTTTCTTCTGTCAAGTTATTTTTTTAGTATAAAACTTTTTTTATCCGCCATTCTTAACGTCTATTTTCACGTCAATCAAACTATTTAAATACTCTGCAGGATGATAAACTTTTTCTATAGTTTCAGAATAATTTTTTAATTGCTCTCTACAAGAAGTTCCACTTGCCAGTATTATTATTTCGTCCTTGTTTCCAAATTTATTCTTTATTTGTTCCCACAAACTGATCCCTAATGACTTACTGATTTTATAGTAATGCTTTTTATATCCAAAACTGCCGGCCATCCCGCAACATTCTTGAGTCGATACTTCTACGTTGAAATCGAGCTTTTTAAAAAACTCAGAAACTTCATTTCCCAGACCAATCGACTTCAATTGACAATGTCCATGATAAAATATTTTCTCGCTGACTGGTTTAATAATTTTTCTTAGAAAATTTATATCGATTATTCCATCAGCAATCTTTCGATTCAAATACTCGAACATATCAAAACATCTTCCTTTTATTCCGTTAAACAATTTATCGTCATGTAATAACTTTTTGTAATCAGAGCGTATCATAGCCAATACACTCGGTTCGAGTACGATGATATCGTAGCCCTCGTCTATTAAGTTTTTTAGATAAGATGCTGTTTGTGCTGCTTTTTTTTCTGCGTATTGAATCATGCCCTGCGACAACGCTGCTCGCCCGTCATCAAATACCTTGCTAATTTCCGCATGAATTCCAAGTTTATCTAATAATTCAATTGCACTCAGGCCTACATTGGGATTATTGTAATTTGTAAAGACATCCGCAAAGACAATAATTTTTTGTTTTCTCTTATCGGTACTTATTGATTCTCTTTTTTTATACAATTCAATAAACGTATGTTTGGGGAATTCAGGAATTTTTATTTCTTTTTCGACTCCTAAGAAATTATCCATCAATAGTTTAACTGGACTCAACTTCATAAAATTATTTACGATCGAAGGAAATTTAGCAGCAATCTTCGCCAAAGAGCTGAAGTAAGCAAAGAATATCTTTTGAAAAGAAGGAGCCTCGAGTTTTAATAATCTATTCTTGATAACTGTATTCAAAGCCGGTATATCAATTTTAACCGGACAATTTGGAATGCAACGTGAACAGCCAGTACACAGTTCTGCGAAACGTCCTTCTTCCAGTTTACCGGTAGTTCCGACAGCCCAGCTTGCGCCGATACCACCGGTATAACATTCGCCTCCGAATGCGTGTCCTCCTACAGTCTGAAAATTTGCGCATACATTCATACAAGCACTACATCTAATACAGTAGAGTGCTTCTTTTAAATCGGGATCATCTCTCATATTCATTCGACCGTCGTCGATTAAAACCAGATAGAATTTTCTCTCTTTATCGGATCTTTTGTTAAGATTGAGTACTGGCGCTTTCAAAGGAGGTTCAAGTATATTAGTGTAGGACGTCAACACCTGCCCGGTAGCACTGGCAGCGAGTAATTCGATAAAAATTCCAAAATCTTTTCTGGTGGGAATAATTTTTTCAATGCCAGCAATTGCGATGTGAATTGCTGGCAGATGCGTCGTCAATCTTATATTCCCTTCGCTCTCAACCAGAAGGATTGTCCCTTCTTCTGCAGAGATTAAGTTTGCACCTGTAATTCCAACATCTGCTTTGAGAAATTTTTCGCGTAACGTTTTGCTGGCAAATGCAGTCAATTCTTCTCCTGTTTCAAGAGGGTCAGTAGTTTTAATATTTTCTTTGAAGAGCTTTGAAATGCTTTCCCGGCTGCGGTGAATTGCAGGGGCTACAATATGCGAAGGCTGTTCATTGGATAACTGCAAAATAAATTCTGCCAGGTCGGTTTCGACCACTTCGATATTTTCTTTTTTAAGTGTTTCGTTCAATTTAATTTCTTCTGAAGTAATCGATTTGGATTTTACGGCTAATTTAACCGAATTTGCCAGGCAGATTTCTTTTATGAAATTTACAGCTTCCTTTTTATCTTTTGCATAAAATACTGTTCCCCCTCGCGCTTCGATTGTTTCAGTAAGTTTTTCGATCAAGAAGGGGAGATTCCTGATCGAGTTCTCTTTGATTTCACGTGCCCTCACCTTTAGTCTTTCATAATCCTCAATTTGACTTATTGCCCTGTAACGTCCATTATTAAAAGTTTGTGTGTTATGTCGAATTGAATCGGTTTCAAATGCCAGAGAATAATCGATTGCTTTAAATAAATTATCTTTAATAGCTTTGCTTGCAAAATCTTTCGGATGAATTGATTTATCGTTCATTACTCTTCCATTACAATTATATGCAATTTACCTGGTCCGTGTACACCCCGCACCAGAGGTCCCATGTCGGCTGTAGCGCTCGGCCCTGTTATGATTGAGTAACTCCCATTCAAAAATATATTTCCTTTTTCTTCGTCAAAAAGTTCGCGCGGTCTGCTTACAATATTTTTAACGTCGAGTATTACTATATGATTTCGTACTAACATGGAAATATAACTTGTATAGTCGTCGAGAATTGGAACTACAACCGAGCCCGAAGAAGCGATGCCGCATATTGCTGGTGTAATTCCCGTGCGGGTATTTTTTAATTTCTCTTTGTCGAAACTTTTTAAATATTTTTTTTCATCGAATAGCCTCTCGAAAAAACTGTGTTCTATAATGCCTGGATTCGATACGAGTATTTCATTTTCGCCTTCAGTAATTTTTTGTAAAGTTGATTTAATTGAGGAAATGTCCCCTCTTACCGTAACTACATTTGCACAGGCAGCCTCTGCATTGATTATAAACTCTTTCAACAATTCTTCTTTTGTTTTCATTAATTTTTTTTATCCAGAAATTTTTTTACCTCAGAGGCAACAATGAACTCTTCGTTAGTAGGTATAATTGCAATTTTAACACGTGAATTTTCGCTTGATATCAACCCTTCTTTAGGATTCATTTCGTTCTTTTGGTCATCGAGGATGACACCGAGATTTTCCATGTTTTCCGTAATCCTTTTTCTCAATAAAATGCTATTTTGTCCTCCACCAGCAGTAAATACTATACAATCAGCACCATTAAGTATTGCAAGATACTCTCCAATATACCTTTTCACGTTATAGACAAAAGTATCGAAAGCGAGTTTTGCGCGGTAATTGCCTTTCCCCATTTCTAATTCAATATCTCTTAAATCGCCCGATCTAATGCCGGAGATACCATAGAGTCCACCTTTTGTCATTAATATTTCGACTGTATCTTCGATTGATAGATTTTCTTTTTGCATTAAGTAAAGAAGTGCATACGAATCGAGGTCGCCAACACGTTTGGCATTTATCAAACCACATTGAGGACTCATTCCCATCGAAGTATCAATCGATACTCCATTTTTAATGGCACAGACCGAAGAACTGCCGCCAAGATGACACGAAATTACTTTGTTTGCATCGAACAATTCTTTTGCGCGCATTGCAATATAACGATGCGATGCACCGTGAAAGCCATACTTTCTAATTCCATGTTTTTCGTAATATTCATAAGGGATCCCGTACATATAAGCTTCGGGAGGAATATTTGTATGAAAATGTGTTTCGAACAAACCAACTAAAGGAACGGAGTGCAACAGATCTTTGAAAATCGATATGGCAGTTAAATAAACGTCTGTGTGTACCGGAGCCAGAGGACGATATTCTTTCATTGCTTCTAAAACTTCTTCACTTAATTCAACGCATCCCGATATTCCTTTTGCATGAACAGTTTTGAAACCAACCGCTGAAATCTCGTCTGTCGAATATTTTTCTTTAAGTGCAGTTAAAGTCATATCAACTGCTGAATAATAATCTTTAATCTCAAGATAATTTATAATTTCTTTCTCTCCTTTGAAAGCATATCTGAATATTGCATCCTTTTGACCTATCTTTTCAACTACTGCCTGAAACACTATATCCATATTTTCGGCATCATAAAACTTGCACTTGTACGATGTGCTACCCGGGTTAGCAATTAATATTTTCATGGCGATCTATTTTGTTAATTTATTCTTTAAGTTTGCCATCACCTGTTCCACAATATCCTGAATCATACTTTCATTTAATTTCTGTGGCTGAGTGTTTTTAGTTTGAGTTATTGGCAGAGGATCCGTACTGCAGACTGTAACTCTTCCTGGTAGATTGAATTTCTCTCTCAAACCAAGCAACCGATCGCGTTCTTCAGGCGAAAGAATATTTAAATTGCCCAATTGAATGGCTTTCCAGACAATGCTGGCAGTGTGTTCAAGAGTTTCCATTTTATAATAAGCATTGAACAAGTCACTGCCAAGAGTGAGAGCCCCGTGGTTTTCGAGCAAGATTGCATCCGAGTTTTTAATGTAAGGTCGAATTTTATCTGGTATTTCAGAGGTGGATGGTAAACCGTAAGGGGCTATAGGCACAGCACCTATTACAATAATTGCTTCTGGCAATACGCATTTGTCCAGAGGGATGCCGGCAACCGCGAAACTTGTTGCAAATGGCGGATGCGCATGTACCACAGATTTGATATCGGGTCGTTCTTTGTAGACTTCGAGATGCATTTTTAATTCGCTCGAAGGACGATATTTCGAATTTTTTGTAATTACGTTCCCTTTTCTATCACATTTAATTATCATGTCGGTTGTCATGAAACCTTTACTGACTCCAGTTGGAGTAGTTAAAACCTCATTGTCGTTTAATAAAACTGTTATGTTGCCGTCGTTTGCAGCTACATATCCCCGCGTCCAGATCCTTTTACCGACCTCCACAATATGTTTACGTAGTTCCCATTCGTTTTGCATGGTTTATTCCTTTATTATTATTTTCTTTTGTAAACATCTAAATAAAATATCCAATATTTTTCTGAACATGCAATATAATCTTTATAAATGCCAGCTGATATTTTATAATTCAGTTTTGTTATAATCAATTTTGTCTACGATGGCAATAATAAGCGTCCTGATGGGGGCCAGGTTGAGACCGAAAATAGATTGAGCCACACCTGGGGCGCCACCACAAACAACAATGTCGCCCACACCAGCTCCAATATAATCGAGAGCCACATGTTCATCTTCTAATATCGTACCGTCTGGAAGCACAGGTCTAACGACATAAACTTTTTTACCGTTATAAGCTTCGTGCTTAACGACGGAAACTATTTTTTTTGTAACTTTTGCAAGATACATTAAACCACACTTTCAACTAATTCAACTATGCTTGCATTAACGGGCGCAAATCCTGAATCGAACGCTTGCGTCGCGTCGGTGCTTGTAACGTAGACCACCAGGTCGCCTTCGGCAGCAATATTTTTTGGATCGGCTACTACAATTGGATTGCCGATCGGTTGTATTTCCGACGAAACAGGTTGAACGATATACAAATGACATCCTTCCAGTTCTTTAACTTTTTTAGATGCCCAGGTTTTTCCAATAACTATTCCCAATTTCATGACTAAGCTGTAATCTTTTTAGTAATCTGGACGTCATCAATAATAGCTACAATAACTGCATCGATTGGAGAATCTTTTGTAATTTCCGTCATACGGGCAGACGAACCATAAGTCAAAAGTACAAAATCGCCATCGCCTGCTTGAACGGCATCGATTGCCACATGGTACGAGCCGATCGGTTTCCCCTCGTGATTGACTTCTTTACATAGTAGCATTTTTTTCCCTATTAATTTAGGATCTTTATGAGTTGAAACTACAGTTCCTATTACTTTTGCAAATATCATTATTTAATATCACGATTAAATGATTCTTCCAATTCATCTACCGGTCGTGGAATTACCAGTTGAGAAATAACCTCTCCGACTCTGGAGGCTGCTTCGTTGGCAGCGTCGATTGCCGCGCGTACTGCAGCCACATCGCCTTCAATTACAAACGAAACGTATCCGCTTCCCACCTGCCGCCATTCCACAATATCGACATTAGCGGCTTTTACCGCTGTATCGACACCTAATATTAAAGGCGCAAAGCCTTTTGTTTCCAGAATACCGATTGCATTTTTAATTGCCATTGTATGCTCCTTCCATTAATATTTTTATACAAATCTGAAAGATTTATGCGTCATTATACGGCGTTTTCTAACAAAGTGAATTGGAGTACAAATGCCTTCACCGGTTGGCGTTGCAATTGTGTGAGAAAAATAACCTTCACCGAGGTCGCCGCCATTTCCTCTCAAAGTTCCGCCGTTAATTACATGAACGTCACAGTCCAAAATGCGAGTAAATCGTGTGACCCGCTCTATATCCTTTGAAAAAATACTGGCAGTGTGTTTAAAACCGTGCTCTGCTTTTAATGCAGCCTGAAGCCCTTCTTCGAAATCTCTTACTCTCACAACTGGTATGCAGCAAGTCATCTGTTCAGCAACCACCCAGGGATGATTCTTTTCAACTTCACCGAACAGTAAAGGTACATCCTGCTGCAATTTGAGACCTATTGCACTTCCTAAAAAGGCGGCACTTTTCCCAGCGAATTCTCTTTTTATCAACCAGTGTTTGCCCGATAATTCAAGAGCTTTTTCAGCCAGTCGATTCATCTCTTCGTTTGAAAGGCGATAATTCCCTGCTTTTTTCATTTCATCCATAAATTGTTCAAAGACAGTATCGACAACAAAAATTTCTTTTTCAGCGATGCAAAGAATATTGTTGTCGAAACTTGCACTCATAGTAATCTCTTTTGCTGCGAGTTCGAGGTCGGCGGTTTCGTCAACTAATACAGGAGGATTTCCTGGACCAGCCGCAATAACTTTTTTGAGATACTGCAGAGCCATTTTAACCACCTGAGGTCCCCCGGTGACCGACAAAAGTTCAACTTTTTCATGTCCAAACAAAATTTTTGCCGTTTCAAGCGTGGGCTCGGCAACGCAGGTTACCAGATTTTTCGGAGCACCTGCGGCGACCATATATTTATTTGCAAGTTGAATTACTTTTGCACTCACCTTTTTAGCCGACGGATGTGGATTAAAAACAATCGTATTTCCGCCTGCCAATTGAATTATGATATTGTTAATTATAGTGGGACCAGGGTGTGTACTTGGTGAAATATTACCAATAACACCAAACGGCGCATATTCGTCAATTGCCAGACCGTTTTTGCCCGACCATGCTTTTGGATATAAATATTCTACCCCGGGACTATGATTAGCGGCATTCACAAATTTTGCTATTTTATGGTCGACACGCCCCATCCCTGTTTCTTCAACAGTCATTTCAGCTAATTCTTCTTTATTTTCGAGAGCCATTTTTCGTACTGCATCGATAAAATTTTTACGGCACTGAAGGCTTCTTTCTTTATACTTCTGGAAAGCTTCGTGAGCGGCTTCGACTGCTTCGTTCATATCAGTATATACTCCCCAATCACCCTTGTCCGAGCTTACTTCAGCTGAACGGGTCATTGTTTGCGACACTACTTTTTCGACTACCTGTTCGACAATTTTTCTAATTTCATTTTCGTTCAGATTCACTGCAATCCTCGTTTAGCTTTTATTACTTCTTCAAATTTAGAGGTTCAATAGGAAATTTACCCGACAATTTTTCTGAAGGACGAGGGATAATAATTTGGGATAATACATTTCCAATATTCGAAGCTGCCTGTGTGCCGGCTTCTACAGCAGCTTTAACGGCAGCTACGTCGCCTCTTATAACAATGCTCACTCTGCCGCCTCCTACTTTAATCCATTGTGCTAATCTGATATTGGCGGACTTAACTGCTGCATCAGCAGCTTGAATTGCAGCCGTAAAACCCAGGGTTTCAATTATTCCCAATGCTTCCAGCATATCATGCTCCTATTTTTTTAACATTAATAGTTCGAAGACTTCCTCGTGTGCCGACGGTATAATATTGGTACAGACCAATTCTCCCACTCGTGCAGCCGCTTCTGCACCTGCTTCGACAGAAGAACGGACAGCACCCACTTCACCTCTTACCAGAGCAGTTACATATCCTCCGCCTATTTCAACGCGCTTCACAAATTCTACATTTGCCGTTTTAAGCATGGCGTCGATTGCATTAACTGCTCCTGTATTACCTCTTGTTTCGATAAAACCAAGAGCAACTCCTTTTGTCATTTTTTCTCCTATCCGATTTGTTTATAATTTATTTTTATTCTTCTTTGATTCAAAAACTCTTTTGCGCCAGGTGTAATAACTGTGCCTGTGGGAATTATAATCTCAGAAAAGTTTTTTTCAATCTGCATTAGCATGTTTTCTGTAAGCACAGGTGTTTTGAAATTACTCATATCAATCTCGAATGAGTCGTTTTTACTTTTCTCGATTTCTTCATAGGTAAATTCGTAACCTCTCTTTTCTAATTCTTTTATAACTTCTTTAATAATTACTTCGATTAGTGTTTTGATATTAATTTTGTCCAAGACTAACTTTTTTGTTTTTTGTAAATAATTTTATTCCCGTGTGAAACCGAGTCGACAATTCCGATGATCGTATTGTCGGTTGCTACCTCTTTAGTTTGTGCTGTTAATCTTGCCGATGATGACGAGCAAAGCAAAACAATATCCCCTTGACCGGCATTAACTGTATCGATACACGCGGCAGTGTGAGCAGTCTGTTCTAAATTTTCATTAAGATAATTAACCACAAGAATTTTCAAGCCTTTCATTCTACCTGCTTTTCTGGTTGAGACTACGTTTCCTATGACTAGACCAAATTTCATATTTACATTTTCCCCAAAAATTCGGCATACACTTCGCCTTTTATGAATGCTGCATTTGCGTCGTCTGTATCAAGGTGCATCTGAAGCCGCCAATTGTCATTAATTCTAATCAAAACATTTTCGAATATAGTGCTTTTGATTCCTGCTATTCTAACCTTACAATTGTCGCCGTTCTTGACTCCAAGAGCGAGAGCGTCTTGAGAATTCATGTGAATATGTCTATTTGCAATTATTGCGCCTTTTTCTAGGAAAACCGAGCTATTAGGACCAACGAGGGTAATAGGGGCCGCTGAATCGAGTGAGCCCGAGTTTGTAACCGGCGGTTCCAGCCCGAGATAGATCGAATCAGTAAGTGAAACTTCTACCTGATCATACTTTCTCAAAGGCCCAAGTATTCTTACATTCTCGATACATCTCATTTTTGGTCCGACGATTGTGAGTGTCTGTTTCGAGGCAAATTCTCCCGGTTGATATAAAGGGCGCATAACTTCGAGGTTAGCATCTAAACCGAAGAGTTTTTTAAATGTCTTTTCGGTAAGATGAACGTGCCTGTTTGACACACCTACGGGGATTGGAGGGAAGGTACTTCTAAAGAAAGTGCTATACTTTCTTTCAATCGAGCGGGAAATTTCATCAACTATAGCTGTAATAAACTTTTTCTCTTCCGAGTCGTAATTTTTAGCCGCATCATTATTTATGTCGAAGCCGGGCAAAACAACCCTCCTCTTATTTAATTTTATAAAGAGGACAAGAAACAGAGTCTAAATTCAATAACGAAAAGGTTTTCGAAAACCTTTAAGCGAATCTAACACTTCCTCATTCTTTTGTCAAGTAGATTGCTCAATTTTTTATTAAAATTTACCGCCTGTCAATTTTTTTAACGACTCAAATAACTTTAATCCATCATTTATTCTTAAATTGTGTTCCATTTTATTTTTTACTGAAAATGATGGACATGAAAAATAAGAAGACGGGTCTTGCGCTTGGTACAGGCGCCGCAAGAGGACTTACTCATATTGGAGTGCTTAAAGCCATTGAAGAATACGGAATTCAAATTGATTACATATCGGGCAGTAGTATTGGTGCATTGATAGGTGGCGCTTATGCAATGGGAATGAGCGCAAAAGAAATTGAAGAAATTGCCCTTAAGACCAACTGGAAATTGATGGCTAAAATTTTTACCCCTACTTTATCTTTATCATCCCTTGTTAATTCAGATTATCTGGATGAATTTTTGAGTACTATTTTCGGCGGCAAAAATTTTAATGACCTAAAGATTCCATTCTCTGCAATTGCCACCGATATTTTAACCGGTAAAATGGTGGTTCTTGACAAGGGAGATTTGACAACTGCTATACGTGCCAGTATCTCTCTGCCGATTATTTTTTCTCCGGTTACTTACGGTAAATATAAACTTCTTGACGGAGGATTGGTTAATCCGACTCCTGTGGATATTGTAAGGAAACAAAATATCGATACCGTTATTGCCGTCAACTTACGAAGATTCGAAACCTATGGAATAAATCAAATTCACGAAACGGAAAACAAAAAGATGTCCGACAACGAACTCAAAAAGTTATCACTAAACGAAAAGATTCAGTACTTTATAAAAAATCCTCTTCATTACATCAATAGCCGGAATGAAACACCCGACCCAAAGTTTTGGGAAATTTTGTATCAGATGTTCATTATAGTCCAAGTTCAAATCAGCGAGCTTACACTACGAATTGCCAGACCCGATATTTTGATCGAGCCGGATACCTGCAAATACAAACTCCTCGAATTCAATAAAGCAGAAGAATTAATTGAAATCGGTTACAGAACTGCAAAAAGTAAGCTGAAACAGATTAAAAATTAATAGCACACAAGTCATTCCTTATTTATGTATTTAATACACTAATTTTATTAACTTACAATCGTTATTAATTTTCAATTGCTTAATTAAAGACGGGGGAAATATGAAAATTCTTTTAAGTTTACTAAAATCATCTGTAAAAAAATTACTCTTATTTATAATGTTTAGTACTCCTCTTTTAGCACAACCTTCCGGAGGTCCTTATGGACCGATGACTTTGAAATACGATTTGCCCAAAGTAAGCGGTACGATTTATTATGTTTCTCCAAATGGTAATATCGGAGCTGAAGGAACAAGTCTCGATAACCCTACAACAATCGAGGAAGCTATTAAAAGAGCAAAAACCGGCGATGCCATTGTTATGCGCGGTGGTGTGTATCGAACTGGCAACCTGATATTCAATCAAGGGATAACAATTCAACCTTATAAGGACGAACAGCCAATTCTTAAAGGTACGTACGTCGCCGATAAATGGGAGAACCTGGGTAATGGTCTCTGGATTACAAAATGGGAACGTCTATTCCCTTCCAAACCACAAAGCTGGTGGCGCAGGGATCGTGAAGGCAAAAATACGCCATTGCATAAATTCAACAATGATATGGTTTTTGTCGACGGGAGATTCCTCCAATCTGCTGGATGGGAAGGCGAAGTGGACGAAAACAGTTATTACATCGATTACGAAAGAGGACTGGTTTATATTGGCATTAATCCCGAAAATCATTTAATCGAAATTACAGCTTTCGATGCGGCGTTTATTAGAACAACCAAAGAAATCAATGGAAAGACTCCAGATAAAAAAGGTTTTAAACTCAGAGGCATTACATTGACGCAATATGCATACCGCGCCATCGAAATCGAAGGCAAAGACCCTGAAGGTTTGTCTAATGAAAAAGATCATGGAAAAGACGTCGTCGGTACAGTTATAGAAAATTGTACAATTACTTACTGTTCGCGCGTAGCTGGATATTTCCGAGGCGATAGTCTCGTAATTCGCAACTGCTTAATCAGCGACACAAGCACGGAGGGAATCTACATCCTCAGTTCTTCTGACGTGTTATTAGAAAAGAATATTATTAAACGAAACAATATTGAACAAATCACCGGCTACTATCCGGCAGCAGTAAAAATATTTAATCAATGTTATCGGGTAACATGTAATGATAATCTTGTAATTGACCATCCATACTCGAACGGAATATGGTACGACGTAGGTAATGTAGACGGCGTTTTCATAAATAACTGGATTGAAAATATCGGGAACTTCAAATCGCCTTATTCAATCGAACAACCGTGGCCGAGTAACAACGGTTTTTTCTTCGAAATTTCGAAGGGAGCCATTTGTGCAGGTAATGTTTTCGTTAATTGCGACCACGGCGTCTGGGCGCTCAACAGCTCAAATGTGAAGTTTTATAATAATACATTTATAAATAGTATGGCATGTATTTCCCGCAATGCACGAAGCGCTCAGGGCGACCATTTCGGATGGCATCCAAGCACAGGCCCTGATGTAGACGAAAGAGTGGGACACGAATTCGTTAACAATCTATTATATGCCGACGAAAGTTACAACAGACCTTTGCTTTATATATGGCAGCCTGCAACTATTTGTGATTCCATTAATGATCCTCAGGTATTAAAATTGGATTATAATGTTTATATTCATAAGTCAGTCGACCCACACAAACCGGCTTTTATCTGGAGTCCTGCTAATAACGAACGCTGCCAATATCTATTTGATTCATACGATGAATTTGCAGTTGCATTTCCACAATACACAGAGCATAGTAAATATTACAAAAACTATAATGGTCCGTTGTTCAAAAATATAGAACTACATAACCTTGAACTCTTAAAAGAATTTCCTGCTGCAAAGGCCGGTACGGAATTGCCGACTTATATTGAAAAGTTAATCGGGAAAAGATACAAAGCCGTTGGAGCTTATATTGCAAAATAATAAAAAAGCAGGCTGAAAGTGGCTCAATACCAATTCAGCCTGTTTATTATTTCTCACTTAATTAACTCAGTAACTGATTAAATGAACATTACTTTTCAATATTAATTAAATATACTGCAAAAAGAGCTATCCTCTCAGGAGCCTGTGCTTTAGCTATAATAATAAGTAATGTAAGAAAGAGATTACAATTCCTGCTGCAATTAGATATTGAACTTTATTGATCATAATTACTCATTAAAATAACCTGTTCTTTCTGTAAATATCTTTTCGTTTTTGTCTTTAATAATCGTTAGAGTTCCCGTTATTTCAGGTCCGTTTAAAAGTGTTTTATCATTAATTCGTACTTTTTCTCGTGGTCCTCTATCCTTGTTGAGATTCCACATATATTCACCCTGAGCGTCAATATAAATTCTTTTCATCGTCAGTTTCAGCTGATTACCACACAACTCGCCAACGAGATAATCGAGTGTGTTTACTATTTCTCTTCCCCACGACGAACCGTGAACAATCTGCCATATACCTTCTGACTGAAGAATTGTAACGTCGTGAAATTCACCAGCAAGATATAAGTCGACATTATAATCTCTCAAAGTTTTATAGAATTCACTCTCTTTTCCTCCATTGAGCATCAATTTACTGGAGGAACGTGCATTAATATTCCCCCATATCGGAACATGCCCCTGTACAATTTTGAATTTTGCATCTTGATTTTCGCTCAATACCTTTTTTAACCAGTCGAGCTGTTCTCCTATAACTCCAAGATTCATAGTGTCTGATACGACTTCAAATGTTTCTACAGTTATCAATAACAAATCATTTTCCCTGTAATAATATGCCAATCCTTTTTTCCCTTCGGGACCATTTTGAGGCATGTCAAGAATTTTCCGGTAAATCTCTTCAAAATAGGGGATCAATTTAATTTTTTCGGGCGGCCAGGGATCGTCGCCCAATTCATGATCGCCCACAGCTGTAAAGTATTTTAAGCCGTATCGGTTGAGTCGTCGTACCCATCCAGAATAGTAAACAGTGCCCATATGTTCAACGCATTGAGGACTGTCCCACCAGTGGCCATTGACAAGATCACCAGCAATCAATACAAAATCGGGATTTTCGTTTTTAACCTGAGTCAGAAAATAGTCAACCGCAGTATCATAATCTGGCCAGGGCTCCGGTATATCGAAATTGAAAAAGTCCGGGAAACTGACAAACTTCAGAGTATCACAATCATTAATGTTTTCATTACTCTCTGCGCCTGTAGAGTTTACAAACGAAAATAATATTATGGTTAATATAAAAACTTTTGTAGCTCTCATATCGTTGCTCTTCTTTGATTGAATATTAACGACGGCAAGTATAAAAAAATATTTCGATAAACGCTCGAAATAGAAAGAGAAATAGTGGAGTTTAATTATTGTAATCGATACTGATAGTTAATTATACTTATTCGCTCAACTCAGAAAAAATCAAACAGGACACTATGGAATCAACATAGATGAATTTTATTAAGTAGAGTTGTTAAAATTTCATATCAACAGAATCATTTTTCTTATTTCCGATTTGCCATTATAAAAAATACCGTAGTAGTATATTCTCAAAGCAAATTAACTCGCATACCATTCGATGCTCTGTTTGCCCTCGTGCTTATTTCCACTATAAAGTAGTACTCTGCCTAAAGCATCAATAACAATAATTTTTACTTCGCCAGCTTCAGGGATATAATAGTCGATATTCGTAACAGCATTGAACGGATTCGGATAGTTCTGTTTAAGATAAAACTTGTCGATTCTTTTTAATCCTTTTTCACTTACAGAGGTTATTTTTTCAGTGGTATGGTAACGTCTATGTTTTTATTGTTGTTCGGATTTGTTACCATTATTCGTAACGAATCGATACTGGAAGCATAAACTTCGTCGGGTATTTCGAATAAGATCTCGTTTCCTGAGTAGGGATCTGGTTTTATATTCCGTTTAAATACTACGATAAAATTTGTATCGCCTTCTGCTTTCACATAAACGATATGGTCAACGGCGGGGCTATCTGTGGCAAATTTAATTTGAATTTCTCTGTTGTTATAAAAATCTGTGGTATCTAAGGAGAGGATAAAGTTATAATTTGCCCGTGTTATTTTATTGATATTTATAGTAGGAAAAAATTTTTCCTGCCACTTAAGCGTAGAACCAGCTGGTAGAACTGCTGGTTCAAAAAATTCATGTGAATTGCCAGCCCATAATTCCACATAAGGTCTTCTCATATTTTGCGGATTAACAAGTGGATTGATACTTTCATAATCGTCGTATTTCCATGCCCAGATTTTTGTACCAGGAGTAATGTTATTATCAGCAATCCTTATCAATCCCTCTTCGTTGTTGCGATTTATTGCTCCCCAGTAATTACGATTTTCGTCATCCCAGATATAAGCGATGCCGTCGTTTGTCCAATTTTTCCAAAAACGTAATTCCTCGAAGTAATAGATGCCTCTTTGACCAATCACTTGTTTTTCTTGTCGAGCAATGTCAGGATACCAGGAAGGTATTTTAATTTTTTCGGCAGGGACAATTATTTCAAGACCGCCCGTACAAAATGTATTATCTGGCGTTGAGCCTGGCGCTAGTCTCATACATGTCCAGTATTCATACTCAATGTCTTCACCTTTATTATTCTTAAGTACTACTTCTGTATTAAGAACTGGCATTCCTTTAACGAGTGTAATGATATAATCGCATAGGATATCGGTCATACCGTATTTCCACTTATACGGATCTGCATCTTTAAATTGAATTGTATCCCACCACCTAATAACGCAACTTATGCTGTCCACAGATTGATGAAGAGTATCAAAATCCCAGGGTAAGAATCAGGTTTTACCATGCTCTGGCTCAGTTAATGTAGGGAATATGCCACCATAAACCATCAACCATTTCTAATAGAACCAATCCTGACCAACTCCATACGGTACACCAACGGGATTTCTGTATAGCTGTTCGTGTCCTGTTGGTTTATATATCATGGAAAGTTTTCTTACTACAAATTAAGGTACCAATAAAATTTTTAAATAATCGTTTTCGAGGATAAAAGCATTTAATTTAATTGATACTGTATCGAATGGCTCTTGTGAATAGTATGCAATCGTATAATCGTCATTAAGGTTGTACTTGAATGTATACCATGTTATAACTGTATCTTTCAGTATAACTTGTGCCTCGATAGTAAAAATTGTTAATAGAAAAAAAATCGTGGTAAAAAATTTCATTGCGCCACTTATATGCCGATTATTCGCTGATTTTATAACTATAAATTGAACTTCTTGCAACGATATAAAGCTGATTCTTTTTATTGTCGACCACCACATTAGTTGGTCTTTCTGGTACTTTAATTCTTTTCAGCAATTTACCAGTTTTATCGTAGACGTAAACATCGCCTGCAGGAATGTAGACATTTCCTTGCGAATCGACTGCTACGTCGAGTTCTCCCTGTTCTGCAAATAATTCAGGATCGGTAAGCATACCGTTATTCCTGACTTTGAATTTCCAGGTTTTTTGACCGAATTCATCTGCCATATAAAATTCTTTACCGGGAAATGCGAGTCTGAGCGCGACTGCTCTGTTAAGGTCATTGTACTTTGGAATAATCAACGTACTGTCTATCGAAATAAAATATTCTTCGAATGGATTGTTATTATTTCGGAAATAGATAGTATATGAAGAATGGCTATATGGGTTGCAAGCAATGGAATCTGTTGTAATCGTCAGGAAATCGTGTTCGTCCCGCCATAGATGAGATGGGTGCGCAGCATATTGAGGCTGTATAATTCCAGGTTTAATTGTTTTCAAGGGTAAAAGGTTTTCATCAGTTCTGTCTAAGTTTGTACTATAAACTCCTCCTGAAGTTGAAGTAATTATTAAATTGCCACTTTTATCAAAAGCAAGAGCCAATGGCTCAAATGTTAAATCCTTAACGGTAGAAAGTGTGCTGTCATTTGCCGACCATTTATATATCCTCTTAAAACGTGAATCAGTAAAATAGAGGTTGCCTTTTTCATCGAGAGTAGCACCAGCAATAAATTCAAAACCGCCTGTCAACTTTACTAAGTTGCATTTTTTATCTGGCGATTCAGTGCCTTTAATTAAGAGTCGTGCAATTTCTCTTTCACGAACGTAAATTTTTTTATTTACATCATACAATGTATTGTCGTATGAAAATACTGTAGGGCTGTAAACGTGTATGCCGCGGAAGTCAATATTTTTGCTTTTATTTACAAGGATGCCGTACGGATATGGAGTTTTAATTCTAATTACCCTATAGAGATAGAGATTCGCAAATAATAAATTTGATGAGTTTTCAATTTTCAATGGGAGCGCTTCGGGGCTTTCGGCACTCTCTTCTTCCATCTGTAAAGCATAAATTTCCCAATTAGAGACGTTCTTAAAAATAACTTCATTGCGTACGTGATGCTCCACAGACATAGCATAAATTTTACCCGGTGTAGAAGTCTCGGAAATGTAGACACCTGCTGTTGCGTACGTATTCGGTGTCCAGATATCTTTAAATATTCCTCCACCTCCATTGGTAATCCACAAACTCCAGTATTGTTTATCCCAGTCCCAATCCTTCAAAGGATCTCCTGTTCTGTATTCATTATAAATTGGGACGTACTTACCTGAAACAGTATAAGTACCGTGTCCACCAAGAAGCCGTACGTCATTCATTAATGATTTACTCCCTGCCATCCACTTTACTGCAACTGCTCTGTTGTTATATAGACCTGGATCGATACCTAAACCAGTCACTATGTTATTCCCACCTTTTGAAGTTTCCACTAAAGCAATTGGACTGCCTTCACGATTGAATTCAGGTGATTTTTCTTCTAAAACTATTTGTGTAGTAATAGGATTCAAGCCGATTAAAACAGTATTATTCTTTAGCTGGATAGTTTCTTTAACTTTATATCTACCCGAAGGGAAATAAATAACATCATATTTTGAAATTGCTTCTTTGATAATTTCTGTGTCGTCATCAATTCCATTCCCCTTCGCTCCGAGTCTTTTGATATTTACCCAGTCTTTTTCTTTAGGAAGTGGAGGAATTTCTTTAGTATAGTTTATTAAGGGCTCATTTTCATTGTCATATTCAAAGAGTGTCTTGATTTCAGATCTGGCAGATAGACTATCGATTTGAAGTCCATGTATAAAATTAATTATCCGAAATTTTTTATCGGGCACTTTTATTGTCTTCCCACTTTTTCTAAAAAATGCAATAGTATCAACATTTATACACAATACATCTTTCAAATTATATTGCGCAGTCGAATTATATTCTTCGCTAAGTGTAAGGAGTGTGGCGCGGATGTTTTCAAAATAAGAATGGGTGATGAAAAGTTTTTCTGATCTATCTGGATTAACAGTAATTGCGTTATATAAATTTTTGAAAACAGAATTAACAATAGTAAGACCGGCTTCTTCAGTTTTAATTGCGGCATTTTTCTGATTTTCGAAAGTACAATCTATGATAAGAAATGGCCAGCTTGGTGAGGTTTTAGTTGCAATAATGCCATATTTCCCATCCACGAAGCTACAATCTTCAATTTCATTACCAATCTCTTCAATGCCTGCCAGAGCATTACCAACATAAAAGTCGACATGTGAAATAAAAGAATGCTGTGCAAAATGCGATCGAACAGCAACTGCTGAAGAATTGCCATCTTTTATTACAATTGCAACATTACTCAGTGCACTGTAAAACGTCCCAGGATTGGCATCAATTATTTGTTCTCCCTCTAAGGGTTTATTGCTAGCAAAATGAAACAGATATTTATGCTTAAGGTTGCTAAAACCAGGCGTATTTTCCTTAAGAACAAAAATAGGTTTTCTTTTGCCAATACCAATTACTCTTATTCCTTTCCAGATATAGACGGTACTCGAAATTTCATACTCACCTTCGGGAATAAAAACGATACCATATTTAGATTTTCTTTCGACCTCGTCGATTGCCTCCTGCAGTGCTTTTGTATCATCCCCTTCTGCATCTGGAGTCACATCAAATTTATCCGGCGTTAAATAGACTGCAAGTGAATCGAATAGATACGGTGGATAAAATGATTCTGACATTTTTTGTGGATGAAGTTGAAGTGTAACAAAAAAAAATGAAAGAATGGTGAGTATAATTCTTTTGCCGCTCATTGCCTCTCCCGTTATTAAAAAAAGAAGATAGAAAAATTCAGGGCGCCCAATAAATTGAGCGCCCCGAAATGGAGGCTATTTAAGTAATGTCATTTTCTTGACCTGGATATTATTTTCCATCTCAAGCTTGTAGAAATAGATACCAGCAGGTACATTGATTCCCGCGGAATTTTTTCCATCCCATGTTACAAAATGACTGCCTGCATTTTTAACTTCGTCAACTAAAGTAATTACTTTTTCTCCGAGAAGATTGAATACGTTTAATTTAACGTAGCCGGATTTGTTCAAATTGAATCTGATAATTGTAGAGGGGTTGAACGGATTTGGATAATTTTGCAACAGTTCGAAATTATTCGGAACACTCTGTGAATTTTCTTCTACACTGACCAATCCAGGATAATAATTCAGATCACCCAGCGGAAGACCGTCTGTTCCTACCAAGCCAGCGTAAGATTTGAAGTTCTCTGGAAGTGGATATGGATTGAGCAGGCGATAGAACTGTGGATCTGAAACCTGGTCTGCATCCCAGTCCCATTCGTGTGTAGAACCGGCTCTTATATCTTTACATACTTGAACTAACTTTGCAGTAGCTTCAGGAAGTTTTGGGAAATCGTTGAACATCGGGTCCTGATTCCAGGTATTTTCTTCAACTAAACCTGGCCATTCGGTATCATTATCAAACATGGCCCTGGTACAGCTGTTCATCCATAACTGAGCTTTAACGCTATCATTACTAGCCCAATAATCCTGTAAGTCCTGTGTGAAATAATAAAGATTGTTCTTTACAATAATTTCTCTCTCGCTTTCTGGAATTGTGTACTCACCAGGTTCGCCCAGTTCATTTGCTGCAAGTGTATCAACATTAATAAGACCATATTCAAGATGGTCAGGGTCCTGTCCTTCTTCTTCCTTTTCGGTTAAAGAAAGTGCACTTACATTATAGAAAATATTATTGGTAAATTTTGCTTTGAGCCATTGGGTTTCATGGAAAGGCCATTTCAGCAGGTTCACAAAAGTACAGTGATCAACTTCAATATATTGAACAACATCTGGCGGGAATATAAAGAAGCTGTTCGATTGGAAATATGTACAATTTTTGGCAACAAAGGTGTCAACAACACCTGCCTGTTCAAAGAAAAATACAAATGTTGTCCATTGGTCACCAGGGTTTTGTTCATTACGAGCATGCAGATTATTTATGAACCAGCTTGTATGTGGCTGAGCAGTTGCAATGGCAGACCATCCATTATAATCGAGCCATACGCCGTCAAGCGTTACAGTCACAAAAGAATCCTGAACGGCCAGCGCCTGTCCAAATCCCCATCCTCTATTTTGACCGCCTACATCAATACCTGCAAGCCAAACATTTTTAATAGTAATGTCTGCCCAGGTATTGATCAAATTCATTGTAGCTGTTCCACCATCTGCTGTTACATTCGATAAGATTTTCGGTGGGGCTTTTTGTGGATCATTTTCTACTGGAGGATCAGCAACTATCTTAACTGGATTCTTTAAATCGACTGCCTTATCTACTATATAGAAATTTCCTCTTTCAAGTTTATAAACAGAATGCAGTTGCTCACCTGCAGCGTTAGTGTCGGCTACAATATAATCGATTAGTGAATTTACATATGGCTCGCCATTAGATTTGTTTGCTGGAACATAAACTGTATCTGTCTGCTGTGCAAGTGTTACTCCCCCATAGAGTGTTAACATCAAAATAAACAGTAAAAGTTTTTTTAGTTTCATTGTACCTCCTAATTGATTGGTTTGTTATAGTATTTAACTGGACAATTAATAATTTTGCTATTTATCAAAAGACCTCCTTAAGATTAATTGAGTGAATAAGTAATACCAAGATCAGCTGTCAGACCGTAATAACTTCTATAGCTGAACCATCCCGTACCGTAATTTGATGTCTGGTCCACTGCTTTGGTCAGATTATTGATATTAAAGTAAATCTGCAGACCATCAACTGGTAGCATTTGTCTTACCTTCACAGTCCAGAGTGTGAGGGGATCGGTTGTTTGTTGTAACTCTTTGTACCAGTTGTCAGCACGGAATACGTCGGATTTGAACTGAGCTGAACCACGCACTGAAAATCCTTTGTAATCGAATCCGACGGTAAAATTGAAAATATGCGTAGGTTGGTCAAGAAGACGTGCATTATAACTTCCGTCGCCAGTGCCAACTATTTTAGGTATTTTAATAGGTCCTACCTGTACATATTGATAAATAGGCACTGTCCTAGGATACTTGAGATCGGAGTTGGTATAAGTGTAATTGACGTTAATAACAAGTCCACGCCAGATGCCAGGCAGAAACCAGAAATTCGATTGCCATTCTGCTTCAATACCCCAAAGTTTTGCAGTGTTTGGATTGTTGATAAATCCGTTAATTTGTCCGCCTGGTTTTACACTTTCCGGCCATTCCGGTTGTAAATAAGAAGAATCGGCAATCCATGTTGTAGTGCCGTAAATAAAACCTTCGATTTGCTTGTTGAATACGCCAAAAGTTAACAGTCCCAACTTATCAGAGTAGAACGATAAGAAGAGATCTAAATTTTTTGCTTCAGCAGGCTTCAGATTTACATTGTTCCAGGTAATACTGTTGCCATAGGTAGTCCAGGTGGGTATTATTCTGACATAATCGGGACGAGATAGAGTTTGTGTGTAGCTGGCTCTGATATCAAACCAATAGTTAACCTGATACTTTAGATGAACCATCGGGAGCAGATACTCATTCTTCCGTGTTGAAGTGTATGGAAAGTAAACATAAGGATCGGTATCTCTTCCCGGACTGTTCGACCTGTTAGCAGTATATTCTGTTTTGTTATACTCATATCTGAAACCCGGAATAAATATCACTTTGTTGCCACCCAAAGTGATCGTAGGCATTATATATGCGCCAAAATAATTTTCGTAACCGTAATAGTCATTTGAAATTGAAGGTACATAGTCATAATAAACTGTTTTTCCTGTAGGAATACCACGCACACTTGTTAGATTTTCAATTTCGTGATAAACATCTACCATTGTATTTTTATTGGGAACACGACTTATGGTATAATCAACACCTGCCTTAAAATCACCGGCATTGTAATTCCTATCTATAAAAGGAGCATAAGGAAAATCTCCAGCAATATCATAGTTTGTTAATCCAAATCTATCTTTAAGATATAGCCTTACAATGTCGAGGTCATTCCAGGCAATTGGGATTTCGCTTTGCTCATAGTCGTACTTTTTATATTTATGTTTATATTCACCGCCGAACTTCAGTTTTAAATCTGCACTACCAATCTTAAATCCAAACTCGAAATTTAAATTTGCAGCCTCTTCTTCTTCGAGCATATCACTGCTGCTCTTAACAAGTCTATTAAGGTATGTCTTTGTGGTATCATTCAAAGCTTTAGTAACAATATCAAAAGGATAGATCTGATAATCGTCCCACGTCCAGTTTCTTACGAACGCATTTGCTTCTTGAGCATTCATCGAAATTTGTTCGGGTAATTTATTTGATGATCGGGAATAACTTACACCACCTGTTATTTTTACGTTACCAATAAATTGTTCAACGTCAAGAGCGTTAATCATTGTGTGTAAGTCACGTTCTGAATAATTACCATAATAATTATGATTTCTTCCAACAGCGTCAAAATTTTCCTGTCGCAAGAAGGTGTTGATATCGATTTTATTCAATGTGTTCGACAACTTAATTTTTGTGGTTGCTGACTCATAATCGAATACGAGTACTCCGCCCATACGTTTATTGACGCGATCGATATCTTCCAGATTTAAACTGTTAGCTAAAGTAATAGTATCGTGCTGCATTTGGTAGCCCGCGCCTGCGCTGTTATTGCTTCTATCTGTTCTTTCAAGATTAATCTGAGTAAACACACCGAGTTTATCGTCGAAGAATCGTTTACCTCCACCCAGTACATAATAATAATTGCCAATTTCGTCGCGTAAACCGTTATAACCTCCCTGAGCTGTAAAATTAAACGACGGTTTTTTGGGAGCTCCTTTCAAAATAAAATTAACTGTACCACCCAAGTGATCGGCTTCCTGGTCAGCCATTGCTGTTTTACTGACTTCAATTCCCGATAGTATGTAAGGTGATATCATACTCAGATCGACGCTTCTGTCTGCTTCACCTGTGGCAGCCATACTAACACCGTTCAATTGAATTTTATTGTACTGAGGCGACAACCCTCTAATTACAACTTTGCTACCTTCGCCTCCTTCACGTAACAAAGATATTCCGGGCAAGCGACCAACAGCCTCTGCTGCATTTGCTTCTGGAAGCTCTTCAATCTTGGCTGCTGATACTATATTCTTCACAGTTAATGCACTTTTCTGCTGGTTAATTGCCTGTACCTGTCCTTCAGCTTGTGCTGTTATTAATATTTCCTCTCCTTCAAGAACCATGTATTCGAGTTGTGCATTAAATTCGAGAGTCCTGTTGTCGGGGACTTCAATTTCGTACTGCTGGGATTTATAGCCCAGATAAGAAATTTGAAGCGTATATTTTCCAGATGGAACAGCGATAATCATATACTCGCCTTCAATATCGGTTGCCGCTCCAAGATTTGTATTTTTTAGAATTACATTTGCTCCAGGTATCGGTTCCCCCGTCCCCTTATCGGTCACCTTGCCCCTGATCTTTGAACTTCCATAAATAATACCGTGGATCAATAAGAACAGAAGTAACGGTATCATAAGATAGTTTTGTAACCTCTTCATAAGCCACCTATGTTTATTACTTATTTATATTATTTATCAATACAATAATGCTCGATATTTTATTTTCTCTCCGGAATATCGAACTACTCCATTTTTCTGAAAGGTGTAAACCTGTTTCCACTTCACGTTCGCCGTCATTTAAATTGACAATAATCTTTGATTCATCCGAAATTGAATAAACAATCGGTACCTGACAGAATGTGAATATTAACATGCCTGCATTTAGTATCATTGTTTGTTCTTTACCAGAGACATCGAAATAGTTGAATATCTGGGATTTATTCAGAAATTCATCATCGTTTAAAAGCTGAGGTATAAAAGAAATTTTTCCTTCATTGATAACAATTCCGAGTTCGCCCAATCTTGAAATTATATCTTCTTTTACCTGCCCAGTAAGTCCAGGCTGTTGAACGCCAGAATTTAACGGCGTATGTGAATATGGATCGGTAGTAAAGGCACCGTACTTATCTGGCGATTTATGTATTCCTAAACCTTCCTTTATTTCATAATAGTGTTCTTTTAGTTTATTTAATAGATTGAGATTTTTACCGGAATAAAGAACTCCATAAAAATTTTCTTCTACTGCCAGTAACAACTTTGAAACCATATGCCAGTAAATACTGCCGATGCCTTCATACTTATAAAATGTTCCAGATCTGCCTGTGAAATAGAGATGCTGAAATACTTTTTCGTATATTTTTATGACCAAATCTTTCTCCTTCTCAACCAGACTTTTGTAATCATCAACTAATTTTTCCATCTCTTTTTTGAGCAATGCTGAGTTGCGTAAATGTTTTTTGAAGTGATAATTACCTTTTTTATCTTGAACAATAATTCTGTAATCGCACTTGGAAAGCATTACTTTAAAAAGTTCCGACTTTTCAACTTCTTCTTTCGGTATCAAATTTTTTTCATGAAATGCGGGTAATACTTTTTCAGGATAGAGCATATAACTATTTTGATCTGCGCGGTATAATGCGCTGTTTCTAAGACTGTCGAGCAGGTCGCATACTTCACTACCGGACAAATAGCCTGAACTAAGAATTGCTACCTGTCCTTCGAGCATTACACTGAGACGACGTATCGAGATAGCATTATCTTTAATGTCGATCAAATTATACGAATGGTATAATCCGTCTTCCCTCGCATTGAATTTAATTGAATGATCAACTATCTGCAGCATTAATTTTAATAATTCCAGCAGTTCTATTTTGTTATAACTTATTTTTGTGTTGCTGAAACCGTTCTTGTAAATCTTATGACGATAATCGCTCCCTGCTTTCCCTAAAGCGTCAACAATTTTTTTCCTGTTTTCGTCATTTAATTTTTCATTGAATAAATTCTTTGTTTCTGAAAATATTTTTGCAATAGCATCAACAAATTCGAATAGCTCTTTTCTAAGTGTAAGATTTTCTTTGTCAAGAGTATCGATTAAATCGAGCATAAAAGTAATATAGCGTCGTATGTAATAAAGAGTGACCATCGAAGCTCCATAACCGGCAAGGGCATTATTAGCGTCGTTCCATTCGGGTCTTTGAGTATTCATCCAGATACCGGCTTCGGGCACAAAATTCGAAATTTTTGTCAATAGCGGAATTAATAGTTTTTCAGCCAGTGTGGCTCTAATAGGTAGTTCATTTTTATCAAGCAGATATTTAGCCGTCTCGCCCAGCATTAACACTTTTTTCTTGATTGTGCGATTCAAATCATGGTCGAAGTTGATTGAATTCCTGGGGTCTTTTAGAATTTCATCATAAGGTCTTATTCTATATGGTACGTTAGAGAAGACAAATAAATCTTCCTCGAGCAATTCTTTTAATCTGCCAGGTTTGAATTTAGCCAGGTTTTCGAGAAGTCGTAAAAGGTAAATAATTTGATGATCCCCCCAGTATCCGATATAAGACCATTCATCCTCAGGATCCAATTCTTCCCAATCAAAACTTTCTTTGGTAATTCTATATGGATTGTATCCATCTGCAGTAGAAGCATTCAGGAATTTGAATATCATCGACTCGATATATTCAGGAAAAGAATAAGACAAGGCTTCCCAATTCTGGAATATATCTCTCCAGTTACCTTGGTAATTATAAACTCTGCTTCCGTCATCATTTTTAATATTAATCGAGAATAAATTCCACGGTCTGCTCGGGTCGCCATGCCTTCTGCTGAACGACAAAGGCAAGTACTCGATTGCAATCCTAAGTAATTCTTTTTCACCCGTTTTATGGACAAATTGTATAAGCTCATCCCTCGTAAATTCATCAGGTAGATTTTCCAGCATTGATAGATATTTATTATATAAAAAGAAGCTTATTGAACGCAGGTATTTTACAAAATCGGTTTTGTCGATATAATAATTATTCTCGAAAACTCCGCCTCTCATAATGTTAAACATTACATTCGACAGGTGACGATAATTTGTCAATCGATCGCTCGACAGTTGGTAGCCATCAGCTTTTGCAATTAATAAATTTAGTTTAGAAGTATCAGCATCAATTTCTTTTTCAATTGACGATGCGATATCGACACCCGAATCGAGTAACGAAATTAGTTCAGTCAGTTTTACATGGTCATAATCAACATCGGCAACAATATACCAGCTCTTTAGTTCATTGGATCTTAAATTAATTTCAGAATGGAGGAAATAACATCCTCGTTGACCGTTAGAGTGTAGTTCTTTAGTAATATCCGAATCGCTTCTGAACTTATCGAATTGATTAGTTGAAAGGAGAATGTCTGGTTCATGCAAGCCACAAGACCAGGCGACAGTAGTTTCGAGGGATTCATTCGGTTCGGCTCTATCTGTAGGCACAGAACTTAGTGTAAAAATGCCGAGGTTAACATCTTCGATCAGCTCATTCTTTTTATATGCATCGAGCAGAACGCTATATTCAAGCTGGAATCTTCGATTCGTTCCCGAAGGCATAATATTCATTATCCCGTCGAGCAATCTGACGGCTACATCGTAATCGTCTAAATTTACTAAAGACGATTTTTTTATGAATCCATATTTATCGCACGATGTCCATTGATATTTGAAAGCTAATTTCAGGTCGTGATTTACTTCTTCAAAAATTATTTTATTACCCGAAATACTTTTATATATATTTCTTTCAATGTTATAAATGCCTTCATATTTACTAGAGAAAGGTTCCCACAAAAAATTATTCGAATCTTTTCGTACGATAAATATTGTTTTGCTACCAGTAATGTCGCGACTGTCGTGAATTTTGTCTTCCGTATAATAAGGAAATAATGCATGGTCGGGATCGATACGGCCAGCAGTAAGGCTACCGTAACTCGAAATGAACATCCAGAGGTCCGAACTGCTTACAATACTCATCAGGAAAGAATTCATTAAATCAAAATTGCGTATACAATTAAATTCTTCGTTATCGATTTTCAATATCTCGTTTTTAACGTTTTTAGTTTCGTAACGAAGAGGATAAAAACCAATTTGTATACTATTTTTATTCATATCAACAATTATTTTATTAATACAAGCTTACGACTTTTTGTGTGCCCCCCGGCATTTAATGAATAAGTATAAATTCCAGAACTCAGATTCGTTGCATCAAAAGAATATTTATAGCTACCTGCATTGTGATATTTATCCACCAATACACCGGTAGTTTGTCCATACATGTTGTAAAGAGTAATTTTAACATTAGAAGCTTTGGGCAGCCTGTATTCTATTACAGTTTGTGAGTTAAATGGATTTGGGTAATTTTGTCCCAGATAAAAATCCGCCGGTTTTCCCGAATTATTTTCGTCATTAATATCCGTACTAACTTTTTGATAAACTCTTACATAATCGATAACAAATTCTTGTGGGAATTTAGTAGAACCGTCGGGATTACCTGGCCAGTTACCGCCCACAGCCAGATTGATGATTAGATAAAATCGCTGGTCGAAAGGTGCTGGAAAACTATGCCCAGATGTATACCAATGCGTTTGCGTTTGATACAATTGTCCGTCAACATACCAATCGATTCTTCCTTCTTCCCAGATTAGAGTGAAAGTATGGAAGTCTTCATTAAAACCACCTGATTTGAGGGTGTAAGATTTACCCGTATGTACATTATTTGGCCACGTACCACCGTAGTGAAGAGTGCCATAAACTGTAGTAGTGTCGTGACCGAGATATTCCATAATATCTATTTCACCACTTGCAGCCCATCCGCCATAAACATTATCAGTTGGCATCATCCAGATTGCGGGCCAGAGTCCTTTACCTTTTGGCATCTTCGCGCGGATTTCAAACTTTCCATATTTCCAGTCTCCCTTGTGGAGAGTCCTTATGCGTGAAGATGTATAAGAAAAACCTTGATAATTTTCTTTCTTTGCTGTAATGGTAAGAAAACCGTCACTTACAGTTGCATTTTCTTTTCTGTAGTATTCAAGTTCATTATTACCCCAACCTGCTGGCGGCCCGTTGCCAATCTGAAAATCCCATTTATCTGGGTTTAGTTCAGTGCCGTCAAATTCGTCTGACCAGACCAATTGATATTCCTGGGAATATGTCAATTCTACCTGTAATGTCAGAGCTAAGAAAATAATACATAAAATTTTGGTTTTCATTTTATAGCCTCCTGTTGTACTTCACCTTTTCTCAATTTTAGGTCAAGTTCAATTTTCTTCATTGTATTATCGTCAAGTTCATAAAAGAACGCGGCAATAGTGGCAACAAAAGTTCCAACTGCGGGAATAAAACTCATCATCATTTTAATTCCATTTAAAGTTTCAGGGGTTTGGTCTGTATTTGGAACAAAGCCGAAAAGAGCCAGCAGCCATCCTGCCAATCCTCCTCCGAAGGCAATACCAAATTTCTGGGCAAACGTAGCTGCAGAAAATACTAGTCCGGTAGCTCGTCTTTCATTTTTCCATTCAGAATAGTCAGCCGTGTCGGCATACATTGCCCACAACAATGGAGCCTGCGGTGCCATTATGAATGAGATTAAAACATGGAGAGCGAAAATCAAAAAAATCTGGTCGGCTGGCAGGAAATAAAAAAGGACTGTCAATATTGTAGTCAATGACATTACGAAAATGTAGAATCTTTTTTTACCGAATTTTTTCGCAAAGAATTGAGTGGATGCCACGCCTGCAATAACGCCAATTGTACCGAGTACCATAAAGAGCGACGCAAGAGCTTCGCTACCGACGTAATACTTAAAATAGTAAATAATTGTGCCGCTTCGAATAATTATATAGCCGAGCGTAAAAACTCCCATTACAAGTAAATACATCCAGGGGCGGTTCCGAATTAAATCTTTAATATCATCTTTCAAAGAAGATTTTTGTTCTGACGAGACAACGACTCTTTCACGAGTAGTTTTAAATGTAATATAGAATAAAATGCAAGCAAGGATTCCGTAGACACCCATCGTAAATGGGAAGCCTAATACCTGATTGCCTCCGCCAAAAAAATTAACAAGTGGTAAAGTTAAACCTTGAACTATAAACGCACCAACAAATGCAAGCACGAAACGATAAGTCGAAACGCTCGTTCTTTCAAGAGAATTTGGAGATATAACTCCCATCAAAGCCGAATAGGGAATATTTACTGCAGTGTATGCCATCATTACAAGAGTAAAAGTTATGTAGGCATAAATAATTTTACCTGTTACATCGAAAGGTGGAGTTATGAAGGCCAGCACTCCAAATATTGCCAGAGGAGCGGACATCCAGATCAAATATGGTCTAAATTTTCCCCACTTTGAATTGGTTCTGTCTGCTATAACCCCCATAATCGGGTCGTTAACTGCATCCCAGATACGGGAGACCATCAACATCGTGCCGGCAGCTGCTGCTGGTATTCCGAATATGTCCGTATAAAAGAACAACAAAAAATTGACAAACATCTGGAAATAAAGATTCGAAGCAGTATCTCCCAGACCGTATCCGATCTTCTCTTTCAGGGATAATTTCTCGCCATTATGCTCCATTTTTTACTCCAATATTTTCTAATAATGCTGGCTCGATGGTTGCAAAAAAAATAATTTATTAAAGTATACACTCGGCTTATAGTAACAATCTATAGTACAATAGTAACACGGGCTAATTGTATCTAATTTCGTTATTTTCAAACGTTTTCATGGATCCTGTTAAATGAAAAAGTTCGGCTCCATTCTTCTTTCTGGCTAGGATTTAATTCAATTTTTTTGAATAATTCTGGACTCACTACATGGCGTTTTCCCCATAAATTAATTTTATATGCAGTAAAATCCCCTTTCTCGGATATTTCGCACCCTAACATCCTGTTTGAAATTGTCCATATTGCACTACAATTACTTTTTATGGTATCCAGAAAAAATTCTGTCTTTGGTTCATCATTCCAGCTAATTAAATTTTCGTGAAAAATTAACTTGTTTTCTTTATCGTTAACTTTTTTAATATCATCTTTTATGATTTGAAAAGGAAAGATCAGTCGATAATTTTTCGATAGATTATTCGAATTAATGGAAATAAAATTGTGAACATACTCATTGGTCTGGATTACTTTTTCGCCCGTATTTTCAAATTTATATTTTATATTGAACCGATTGCCGGTTAGAACAATTTCTTTTAGGACTTCAAAACCGTAACCATTGAAATCGCATTTATAATGGTAGATAATTTTCTCTTTGTCGATCCAATAATCATAATTGAAAGGGCGAAACGAGTACTCATAAAAGAAATCGTAAAGATCATACGACACCTTTTTCAGATAACCAACTCCTGGTTTGACAAACTCCTCACCTACATCAACTTCATCGTAACCTAAAGGTGAGTCGATACCAAATTCATTAAAAAACCCACAACCTTTTTTAGTATCATAAATTTCTGTTTCCGATGTACCGATATGCAAATCTTCATAAATGACCTTCCTAATTTTCCCTGTGTAGTCAAACCGTGAACCTGAATAGCCTTCATGGGGCAGGTCAATTATAAGACTCAAGCTATCGCTATTTAATTCTACGGGCATATCATTTAATAATGATCGTTTGTAATGAATTTCCTGGGATAGAGTAATTGATAAATTTTCCTTCAATTTCGATTGAGTATTTATATTCTTTTTCTGTCGGATTGAAAATTTCCACTGCAATCGATTTATCTCCGTTGATGGCCGCCGTCGACATGATGTCGGAATTATTGATATCAAGTTTTATTCTGTGGGCGCCTGGTCTTATATACTTACTGAAATGTGACATTATGTAATAGAGCGGAGTGTAATAGACTTCGTTTTTTTCTGGTTTAACGATGACCGGTGCAATACACCAGTTCTTTGCATGATTTGGCCCGCCCTTGTCGTCAAGCACAATATTCCAATCGATCCACCCTGTCAACCAACTGTTAAGTCCTCCTATAATATCACGTGCGTATCTAAAAACAGGAATATATTTTGGATGGAGGTGCCTGGTTTCAGGAGATGCCCAATCATACCCCCAATCGGTTGCCTCTTTGCTCCAGTACCAGAGGTCGTCTTTCCATACAGGAACTTCAGCATCGATGCAGCCTTCTGTATGCATTAAATGTTTGTTTGGAAATTTTGCATGAACTTCGTTTAAAGCTTCAGGATACCACGAAATCGTACTGCTGTACCAGTGAACAGCAGTTCCCCATACATATTTTGCTGCTTCCTGGTCTTTAAGAATTTTTTCTGCCCACTGAACCACTTCATCTCTGTTCTGATCATAAATCAATATATTCGCATCAATACCTTCTTTTCTGAAAAGAGGGCCTAAATGATTTTTAATAAAATCTGCCATTTGTTCTGGGGTATAAATCATACTTTCCCATTGCTCACCGTTACCCAGTGGCTCGTTCTCAACGGTTACACCCCATATATCAATACCAAGGCTGTCATAAGCTCTTATATATTTAACAAAGAATTTAGCCCAGACGGGATAGAATTCGGGTTTTAATGCTCCACCGTTCCAGTCGTTATTATCTTTCATCCATGGTGGGGCTGTCCATGGAGAAGCCAATAATTTAAAACCATCCGCTGAAATTTGTTTTGCATCTTTTATTAATGGTACCAGGTCATCAATATCTTCCTTGATACTAAAATGTTCGAGTGCCGTATCACCAGGAACTTCATCGTAAGAGTAATTCCTCAATGAAAAATCACAACTATTGATGTGAGTTCGCATTAATGAATAATCAGCTCCCGATTCTGAAAAATATGCATTAAGTACCTCAGTTCGCTTTTCACGACTAATCTGATTTAGAACGTAAGCTGAGGCTTCGGTAAATGCCCCGCCAAATCCAATTATTTGTTGATAAAGTGAATCTGGGTAGAGTTTAATTACAATGTCGGTGTTATTCGATTGTGAGCTTAAATTGAAAGTTCCTTTGTTGGTCAACTTATCGCCCGACTTTGAAGTCTGGACAACAATTGCTTCCTTATAATAATATTCCTTATGGGCACAGGCTGTTGCAATAACTATCAATAAAATAAAGAATAATTTTTCCCCCTTCATAATTCCTCCAGTAAAAAAATGGCTAAAAGACAAAATACCTGAAATTAACATTACAGTCTTGTACGTTAGTAACAAAATTTAGGACTATAGTAACATTCTGATAAGGAAAGAAATAGGTCAGTTATTTTTATTAGACATGTATTCAGAAGGCGATTTGCCGTATTGTTTTTTGAAACAGCGGGCAAAATACGTCAGGTCGTTGAAACCTACGGCATAGGCAATTTCCGTAATGGTCATTTTCTTCTGCTCGAGCAGCTGTGTTGCTTTTTTCAACCTTATGTTTCGAATGAATTCGTGTACTGTCTGGTCAGTCAAACCGCGAAGTTTTCTGTATAACTGCATTCTGCTCATGCCAATTTCTTTACTCAGCATGTCAGCGTTGAATTTTTCGTCGGAGATATGATCTTCAATTATTTTCACAAGGTTATCGAGGAACTGAGCATCGATGTCGGTTAAAGGAATTTTCGAATCTCCGAAAATAAATTCCTTACTAAATTTTTCCTGCATTTTCTTTCTTGACTCAAGAAGGTTCGTTATGTATGCTTCGAGAACGCTAATATTAAACGGTTTCGGTAAATAAGCATCGGCACCCTGATTAATACTCTTAATGTGATAATCTTGTGTATTATAACTGGTTAGTATAATAACCGGGATGTGACTTGTTTTGTCGTCGTTTTTGAGTTTATTGCATAATGTGATACCGTCTAATTTTTTCATTTTGATATCAGTTATTATAATATCGGGTATAATCTGCATTGCTTTTTTAAATCCCGTCTCCCCGTCCTCAGCCTCGTGAATGCGGTAGGCATACTGGAATGAATTTTTTATATACTCCCTTATTTCATAATCGTCTTCAATGATTAATAAAACAGGAACGTTGTGTAATTTATATTTACTGAGTGATGCCTCACCGTTCTTATTGTTAATTTGCTCGCCTAAAAATTGATTACTCGACGACATTTTGAATTTTGCAACAAGCTGATTTTCCTCCAGAAAATGTTCATCAACAGGAATTTGTACTGTAAATTTAGCTCCCTCGCCTTCCTTACTATCAACCAGTATACAACCTTTATAAAGGTTAACCAGTTCATGGACAAGTGCGAGTCCAATTCCCATACCATCGTAGCGCTTGCCTTTATAATCTTCAATATGATAATAGCGTTCGAAAATATGTTTAATTTTATGTTCAGGAATACCTATACCATTATCCTCAACAATAATTTCGAGGTAATTTTTCGCTTTCTCTTCAGAGCTGTTCCCTTTGTAAGCGTTAGAATCAATTATATTTGCAGAAACTGAAATAGTACCGCCGTCGGGTGTAAATTTAAAAGCATTTGAAAGCAAGTTATAAAGAATCTTGTCGATTTTATCGGCGTCAAACCAAGCCGTATAATTTTCAACTCCAGCTGAAAAGCGAAAATCGATATTATGGTCAATAGCAAAATCATGGAAAGAAAATGTACTCTCCCGTATGAAATTAATAATATCCCCTCTCGACAGGTATAATTTTAGGTCTCCAGTATCGAGTTTATTCAAATCTTTCAATTGATTGGCCATTCTATGAAGTCGTTTGGCATTGCGATAGATGACCATCAAGTTGTTCTTTATTTTATCCCCGACTTCTTCGGAAGAAATCAGTTTTTCAAGAGGACTGAGAACGAGGGTAAGCGGCGACTGAAGTTCGTGTGATACGTTTGTGAAAAATTGATTTTTTAGGTGGTCGAGTTCGTACATTTTTTCGAGTTCAAGATGCTCTTTTTTTAATGCATTTCTGAGGCGTTTTCTGCTGATGTAATAGTTTGATATAAAATATGCAATACTGCTTAACATCAAAAATTCAATAAGGTAAGCCCACCAGGTTTTGTAGAATGGCGGTTCAATCACAATATTTAATACCGCTCCCTCTTCGTTCCAGACTCCATCATTATTCGATGCTTTAACTTTGAATCTGTACTTGCCAGCATCGAGGTTTGTATACGTAGCTGTTCTTAGGTTACCCACATAATTCCAATCTTTATCGAAGCCTTCTAACATATAAGCATACTGATTTTTTTCTGGACTGTTGTAATTTAATGCGACAAATCCAAAAGAGATAACCGAATGCTTATAAGAAAGGATTAATTGTTTTGTGTCGACAATATTTTCTTTCAATGGGGAATCTTCTTTATTGACTGCTACCGGTTTATTAAAAATTTTCAGGTCGGTAATATAAACAGGTGGTATCGATTTATTGTCAATTAGTTTGTCGGGTTCAAACAGATTAAATCCATTATTCCCGCCAAATAAAATTTCTCCTTTAGAAGTCATATACCCGCAACGTGCAGTAAATTCACCGCTCTGTAGGCCATCTGATACGTCATAGTTTTTAACCGAACCGTCGGATGGATTAAAACGAGTAATCCCTTTAGTAGTACTAATCCATAAAATATTATTCTTATCTTCTACAATTGCCATAACTTCGTCGCCAGCTAAACCGTCTTTAGTAGTATAATGAATGAATCCATCTGTTTTTGGTTCATATTTATTGAGTCCGCTTGTAGTGCCAATCCAGAGTGAAGAATCATGAGCTTCTAAAATAAAAGTGACAAATCCCTTAGTAATACTTTTGGGATTCTCGTTATTATGCCTGAATAACTTGAATGTTTCGGTCTTGGGATTGAAGAGTTCGAGGCCTATATCCGTTCCGATCCAGAGATTGTTTGAATGGTCTTTAATTATGGCTCTCAAGTCGTTGTCACTTATGCCCGAATTTCTCGTATTGTAAATTTTTACACTTCCAGATTCAATATCCAGACGGGTAAGTCCACCCCAGAAAGTACAAAGCCACAATCGATGATGGTCGTCTTCAACCATCTGAAAAATATTATCACTTGCTAATCCGTGACTCTCTTTGGTATAATGAGTAAATTGTTCAGTTTTAGGATTATACTTGAAAAGGCCATTACCCCATGTGCCTATCCAGAGATTACCTCTACTGTCCTCATAAAAAGAAAGTACTACATCAATACTGCCATCATTTTTTCTTAGTTTTTTGTGCAAAAAACGATTGGTTTTTCTGTCGAAAATATCGATCCCACTTCCACCTGTAGCAATCCAGATATTTCCTTTATCGTCTTCCCAGAAGTTATTTACAATATTATGTCCCAGAGAATAATTATCGCCCGGTAAATTTTTATAATGATGAAAATATGCTTTCCCTTTTACCACAAGATTAATTCCCCCAGCATAGGTTCCAAGCCATACATTACCGTCTCTATCTTCAAAAATTGTATAGATCGAATTATTATTTAAACTAAATGGATCGATCGGGTTTGCTTTGTAAGTTAAGAAATAATCGTTGAACGGGTCATATATTGATAAACCTTCGTCTTCTGTTCCAATCCAAATAAATCCGTTTTGGTCAATCATAAGAGAAAAGATAACATTTCCGCTTATACTGTTTTTATTGGCAGGGTTATGGTGATATCTTTTTACTGTAAACGAATCATCCTCATCGAAAGAAAGTCTTAGTAGTCCATCGCCCTGTGTTCCAATCCAGATAGTTCCGTCCTTCGATTGGGAAATTGCAGTGATGGGCATATTTGTAAGTTTTTTACCGTTTAATTTGAGCGGCTTAAATACTGAGTCGCCTTTATGTTTTATATCGATTGCCCCGCTCCAATGACCTATCCAGAGCCTCCCTTTTTTATCTTCGAAAATTTCTCTTACAAAATTACTGCTAATTCTAAAGGGACTATTTTTTCCATAATAATAATGTTTGAACCTGTTGGTTTTCTCGTCGTATAAATTAAGTCCACCATTACGTGTACCGATCCAGAGCCGCTTTTGTCTATCTTCATAAATTGTTTCAATTTGATTGTCGCTGATCGAAAAAGGATTTTTTCTATTTTGACGATAACGTACAAATTCATCACGTGAACTTACATATTTATTCAAGCCATCGCTTGTACCCACCCATAGGTTACCTTTGTAATCCAGTGCAATCGAAGAGATGTAATTATGACTCAAACTCGAAGAATCATTTTGAACATAATGATATATATGAAAATCGTAGCCGTCAAAACGGTTTAAACCGTTAAATGTTCCAGCCCAGATAAATCCTTTTTTATCCTGAATAATACAGGTGACACTTGCTCGCGATAATCCTTCATTTGGTGTGAAATGCTCGAAACGTAGACTTTTATATTGAGCACTAACTGAAATGTGAAATGTCAACAATAATATAAAAACAATTTTAAGTCGGAAGCCCGACATAAATTTCACCATAAAATTTTTATCAAAATGGAATCCCCCATTCTTATTTCCGTACACTAAAATAATAAATTCCAACTGATTGGGAAATGAAATCGGAATACTACTTTAAACGTGTATTACAATATATTTTTCACTAATATTTTTCAGAAAAAACTAAAAATATAATGAGGGCAAATCTATTTTAAGATTAACCTGTTATTTTGAGATGTTTAAGTAAAGTGTATCAGTAAAAATTTTGTCAATTCTAAAACATCTCATCTGCTTTATTTGTTTACTAATATTACCTTTTCCCTATAAAATCGTTTAGGTTAAGACCATTATAAAGATTAGAGTATTGCAATATTATATTAATTAAAGCAGCATACTGTAGTATATTTTGATAAGAAACATTAAAATCAAACGTATTAATAATTTTAGGCAGAGATAACCATTAAAAAGTTGGCTATTTATTTGTAACAAAAGATAGTATTTCTAAAAGCAAGGATAGAAAAATCATGGGCTCAAATAGAATTCCTGTAAGACCATTTATGGAATTAAACAATCAGGATATTGAGAATATTAAGGAGAAGATAGTTCTGGCATTGACAAGGGATTGATAAAATGATAGATTTGATTAACGGTGTAAGGTGCTTCCGTGAGCATAACTTTGCATCGTCTGTAAGCAGGCACGGACCTGGATAATGCTTACAGTATTGAGCCCCGATTTATCGGGGCTTTTTTGTTTTTAGATTAAAATACCTATATGAACCCTGTCAATATCTTTTAGATTATATGAGAAGGCATACCAGGATAATGTTGAATCTTTCTCCATTCTTTAAAACAAAAATCTCGTATTTGGATAATCCAATATAAGTTTTTCTGTATTCAAGAAAATCCTTATCAGATTTTTAAATACTTTGATAAACTTCAAAAGACTCTTGCAAAGTTTTAATATTAGTGGAGCGAACTATTCTCTCCATCTTGTTTTTCACAGAAGTGTTTTAACCTATTATATGCAAAAAGAATTTTATCGCCCTCTTAGGTATCAAAAAGCGAAAAAATCATTTGGTTCAAGGTTAAAAAAACTTTTTAACTTGTTTTTCAAAAGCATCCAACCCGATTTTTTTATTGGAAGTAGTAGTTCCGGCATATCTTCAAAAAAACGTCTGGCAAATCTTTTATAGAAGGTCGGTTATAATCAATTAATGAAAGCTGATTTTTATATAGAGAAAATCCCGAAATTATAAGAGCAGCTTTTCCAGTGTTGTAATCCCAGCAATTGCGTTGTTTAAGTTTATTAACAAATTCATCGCTGCCTTTAAATATTTTGAGAATCATTTATTTGAGATTTCCTTTATCGTGAGTGGAAACGAAACAGCGGTAATTATTATTGTTCGTTGGATATGGACATTTAGTTTTAACAGGTTTAATCCACGCACGCCTGACTGCCGTCAGGCAGGCACACGGCGTGCGACGGTAACGGTTATAACAAATTAGGAGATAGAATTATGTTTCAATCCATGCACGCCTGACTGCCGTCAGGCAGGCACACGGCGTGCGACTATATTATAATGTTCTTTCAGATATTTTACGTGTGTTTCAATCCACGCACGCACACGGCGTGCGACAAATTCGCACGGATTAACTTCGGATGATGTAGGGTTTCAATCCACGCACGCACACGGCGTGCGACCCTGATCCAAACACAGCAGGATTGCAACTAGCTGTTTCAATCCACGCACGCACACGGCGTGCGACCAAAATCGAAGATTTGATTAAGCAGCACGATGCAGTTTCAATCCACGCACGCACACGGCGTGCGACATTTTCTTTGTATTAGGAGTATACATTCTCAGTTGTTTCAATCCACGCACGCACACGGCGTGCGACATAATAGCAATAAGGCGGTACTTGATATAGACACGTTTCAATCCACGCACGCACACGGCGTGCGACGCTCTTAAAAGGTTAAAAAATAAACGATATAATGTTTCAATCCACGCACGCACACGGCGTGCGACTAATTTAAAAACATATTTAGAAAATGGTTATAAAGTTTCAATCCACGCACGCACACGGCGTGCGACGTAAAAAATATCGATTTAATTATATATTATAGTGTTTCAATCCACGCACGCACACGGCGTGCGACGCTCAAGTGTACCTGTGTTTGTAAAAGTATATTTAGTTTCAATCCACGCACGCACACGGCGTGCGACTTATATTCTGTCATTCTTTCCTTTCTTAATTTAGTTTCAATCCACGCACGCACACGGCGTGCGACTCGTCTGAGTAGATCTCTTCTGCGTACTCTGTTGTTTCAATCCACGCACGCACACGGCGTGCGACGCCATTTCTGCTCGATACTCGTCCCTCTCGGGATTGTTTCAATCCACGCACGCACACGGCGTGCGACTAATTAGAGCAGACTGGGCAAATAGTATGCTAGAGTTTCAATCCACGCACGCACACGGCGTGCGACTCTATAATTTTCCCTTCTTTGCTATTATCTATCTGTTTCAATCCACGCACGCACACGGCGTGCGACTATAGCTTTTTTATTTCTTCAGGCGATTTATCTTGTTTCAATCCACGCACGCACACGGCGTGCGACTTTTTACCTCCATTAATAGTTATTATTATCATAGTTTCAATCCACGCACGCACACGGCGTGCGACGTTTCCTATTTTTGGGCAGGGATTAACTATATCGTTTCAATCCACGCACGCACACGGCGTGCGACCTCGTCTTTCATTGCTAAAATCGAGCCTACATCGTTTCAATCCACGCACGCACACGGCGTGCGACTATTCCAAAAGCAGTAGAACAGCGAATAAATATAGTTTCAATCCACGCACGCACACGGCGTGCGACTAATACTTTGATAGTATTAAACCGCACTGGGACGGTTTCAATCCACGCACGCACACGGCGTGCGACAATTGCAACTTGCGCGATCGTATAATGAGTGATGGTTTCAATCCACGCACGCACACGGCGTGCGACTTTCACCGGGGGCTATTGTTTTGCCCCCGTATCCGATGGTTTCAATCCACGCACGCACACGGCGTGCGACTCCGTAAGTACTACCCTCGTTTACATTGTCGAGTGTTTCAATCCACGCACGCACACGGCGTGCGACAGCATCACTGAACAAAACGCACAGAGATTAGCTAGTTTCAATCCACGCACGCACACGGCGTGCGACTACATTAATTTAATAAAGCAAAATCCCGCTTTCGTTTCAATCCACGCACGCACACGGCGTGCGACTGTTTTGCTCTTAGAGTTAACGGCAACAGCATGGGTTTCAATCCACGCACGCACACGGCGTGCGACTAAAATACAATTGAGCTTTTACAAAGAAAGAATTGTTTCAATCCACGCACGCACACGGCGTGCGACTTTAACATTGCTGTGGCATAATTACCAGTACTTGTTTCAATCCACGCACGCACACGGCGTGCGACTTTGGAAATTGCGGCGCTTAGTCTATTTGTCCTTGGTTTCAATCCACGCACGCACACGGCGTGCGACTTTGGAAATTGCGGCGCTTAGTCTATTTGTCCTTGGTTTCAATCCACGCACGCACACGGCGTGCGACGTAGGGCACAAATTTCATAGTTGCTTTA
>NZ_JBQXXK010000013.1:79188-84089 GCF_052656625.1 Melioribacter sulfuriphilus
ACCTGGCAACAAGAGTTGCCTTGACCACGTTTCAATCCACGCACGCACACGGCGTGCGACGCGAGTTTGATCGGTTTGTCTGATTCCCTTTATAAGTTTCAATCCACGCACGCACACGGCGTGCGACCGAGATATTGTATCCGCCAGTCGACGACTTTAATGTTTCAATCCACGCACGCACACGGCGTGCGACAATTGCCAGCATCGAGACTGTCTTGTATAGTCACGTTTCAATCCACGCACGCACACGGCGTGCGACTATTTCAGGTAATTCTATAGCTTTTCCCATATTGTTTCAATCCACGCACGCACACGGCGTGCGACCCCTTATTCCGTCAGCCCCCGCGTTCAATAGAGGTTTCAATCCACGCACGCACACGGCGTGCGACCGCATACACGCGCAGAGCTATCAGATATGCGATGTTTCAATCCACGCACGCACACGGCGTGCGACTTCAGAAGCAGGTACGTATTCTTCTCCAACGTTGTTTCAATCCACGCACGCACACGGCGTGCGACTCCAGCTAACTTCTTTTAGCGCTGCATTTACAGAGTTTCAATCCACGCACGCACACGGCGTGCGACCTGGATGGCAAGACAACATAAAGAATTACTTATCGTTTCAATCCACGCACGCACACGGCGTGCGACTGTACAATGTCTAACTTATTTGAACATAAGCTCTTATAAAATAATACCTGCTAACATTAAAATAATTCATCACGAGAATAATATTTTATTAATTATTGTCTGTTTTTTGCAATTTATTCACTTGCTAATCCCCCCATAATTTTGTGTGGACTTAGATTAGCAATTCGTATTACTTAAATAATAAATGGATCATCTGCTTTAATATTCTTGCTAACTCCGAAATTTTCTAATCTTCTTTGCCAGTTTGACCCAAGGTAATAAAACCTGAGATTATCTTCTTCTGGATTATAAATTGACAGTAATTCATTCTTCAATAATTCCCATTGGCCGGGTTCAACAACACATTCAAAAACTGAATACTGTGCTCTGATTCCATAATTTAGACAGGCTTCCGCTACTTTTCGTAACCGCTTTTGCCCGCTTTTTGTTTTTGTAGATACATCATAACTAACTACAACCATCATAATTACCTCATTTTAAGTAAAATGGTGGATATTCAGTTATATCACCTCTAATGTATCTTGCAAGCAATTGTGCCTGAATATGTGGCAATAAACCGATAGTTATTTTCTCACCTAAAAAAGGATGAGTAATTTCTTCCTGCTTTCTCTTCTGATATGCTGCAAGAATTTCTTTTCTTGCACCGTCTGAAATTCTTACTTCACCCGATTCCCTGAAGTCAAAATCTTTAATTGTAACTTGTCGAAGATTTATCAGATTTAGCATTATTCTATCTCCAAGATATGCTCTGAACTCCTCCATTAAATCTAACGCAAGTGATGGTCTTCCCGGTCTTATTTGATGAAGAAAACCTACCTGAGGGTCTAAACCAACAGTTTCAAGTGCAGATCGTACATCATTTGCTAATATAGCATAAAGGAAAGAAAGAAGTGCATTTGCTGGATCTAAAGGTGGTCGTTTTGACCTCTGTAAAAACACGAAATCCTCGCGTTGTGCAGTAATTAAATTCGAGAGTTCCCCAAAATAAATATTCGCACATTCACCTTCGTAACCGTTTAACTCAAGAAGGCTGTTTGCATTTAGAATTTTTTGAATACGTTTTCTTAACCGTTCTGCAGCATGATAAACCGAATCAGGACATATATCCGGGTGGTTTCTTTGATGCCTAGATAAAAGATATCTGTAATTGGCTACTTTTGCTGCCACGATAGACCTGGCAATTTTCAATGATTCAAGCTCACTATCTGAAATTGCATATTGCTGTTTGCGCAATAATACACTTCCTTTTTGTGCCCCGTAAACTCTTGCAAGAAATTTTCCCTCAGGAGTTAAATAACTTATACCGACATTATTTTCAGCACAGAAAGCCATAAGCTGCGGAGTTAATGGTTTGAATCCAAAACAAACAATATTTTCAATTGTACGAATTGGTGCCTGAAATGCTTTTTTTGAATTACCTTCAGAATCTTTTACTTCTACGACAAAAGTTTCGTGCTCCTTTCTTACAAAAGCATCATCGGAAGTTATATAAAGTGTGTTGAGATGTTTTCTCATAAGTTATAAAGTTCCTTTAGATATTTCTGCAATTTAATTTGATTTAATGCTTTAGGCTGACAAATATTAATCAGTGAGCAATTGCGGCATTTGGAGGTGTATTCAATTACAGGGACTTTTTTATCAGTTATAATTTTCCGCACACTTGCTATTACTTCTACTGTTTGATTCCTTAATTCAGAATCAATATCAATAAAATTTCGTCTTCTAATTTTTCCATAGAAGAATGCTGCTCTTTCAATCGAGATATTAAGCATTTCTTCGAGACAAAATACTTGTGCACAAAGCTGAACTTTATCACTTATATCCTCTTTGGGTTCTCCTGCTTTAAACTCAACTGGCAAAATTTCTTTACCATTTGGAGTTTGTCTGAATTCTACAACATCACATCTACCTACTAGTCCATATTTATAAGAATGAATTCTTAATCCACGCACTGTTTTAACATCTCCTCTTGTTTCGTATGTATCAGTATCAACTTTTTCGTGAAGTATTTCACCACGCACAGTAAAAAGATTATCCAGCCACACATCATCAATATGAATTAACCCGCATTGACGTGGACAGAATATATAATGCTGTAAAGCACTTATCATTACGAAATCATCTTCGGTGTACATAATAAGTGTTTTGTTATTATTTTATCTATTAGAATATTTCAAAACCCTTGGCGTCCGCATAAAGTATAGGGAGAAGTCCTTTCATATACCCGAGAAAATCTGGATCATATTCATAACACCATTCATAAATGCCACTATTAAAAAAACTCCTTAGTGGCTTTAAGCCAAGATTATCAATTTTGTTTGCCCAAATTTGTACGCTATTATACAAAATTTCTCTTGGCTCAACTTTTTCGTGATTTTCAATTTTAGCTATTAAGTCTTCATCGATAAGAACAAAACGAGTATCTGCTGCAATAACTTTATAAAGATTATCTACCTCTGGATAATTCATATCCTCTTCCATCTGAAGTAAACGCTTATGTTTATTCTGAGTATCTGACATAATTTCTCTTCTCAAGGCTTCCGTTATTAAGTCAGCAGGCGCATCAGTTTCAAACCGTTTTTCCTCAAAAAGTTTTTCTAAAATTTGACGAGAAATAGTAAAGGCAGGGTGACGATTAAAAAGAGGACCTTCTACTTTAAAGTCAATCAGAGTTGGTTCAAAATCTTCTATGTTTCTTCGAACACGGCCACCAACCTGAATTAAATTTGCTGCACTAGCACTTTCTCTAAATGCAGTTCTAAATGAAAAGTCTAATCCTGCTTCAACGCAGCTCGTTGCAACCAGAGTAAAATCCCTATCCTGATCATTCAATGGTAAATTCAATCGTCTTTTAATTTCCTCTACAATAACGTTTCTATGTTTAGGTGCCAAAGAAGTTGAAAGGTGCAAGACTTTGGAAGTTCTTATATCTACTGAATAAGTTTCTGCTGCAAAGAGTTTTTTAGCCAATTTATCAGCTAATACAGCTGCCGATTGAACAGTGTTCAAAATAACTAAACGTGGCCCATTTTTAGAAAGAACTAAATGCATTAATTGTTCGTCATTGAGAGTTGAGCGATAGCTTACAGGTTGTATTCTTTCAGACTCTTGTTTTAATGCTTCATCTCTAAGGGATTGGGGTATTAATTCTGGGATTGAATGCTGTATTTCCATTAAGTCTTTAAGCTCCCAGAATCTTGGGAGAGAACCAGAAGCGATAACAAAATAACAAGACCATCTTTTAGCAAATTCATTTATCCATTTCCAAGTCAGAGGCCATAAATGATTTGGTATTGCTGAATGTGCTTCATCAATAAAAATCCCACTACCCGGAAGTTCGTTCAATTTTCTAAGTTTTGAGGGATGGTTACTCGCAATCGTCTCAAAAAACTGAACAGCAGTTGTAACAATAATGGGTGATTTCCATAGAGTTGACAGATGTCGTGTTTCTAAAGAATCAAAATCGGCTTGGTGATGGTGTTCGGCGACAACTTCATATGGATTTTCACCCTTAAGAACTAATGCCTTTCTGTAAATATCAACTGATTGTTTAATAATATTTGTGTATGGTAATACAATAATAATGTGCCGTAAATTTTTTGCAATTGCTGTCCTTAATAAATGGACCATTACAGCAGTTGTTTTTCCAGTACCAACTGGGCTATCACAAGAATAAATTGGGAGATTTGTGTCTGTTTCTTTACAAGCATTATAAATTTTATTTCTCAATTCAGCTCTTTTACTTCCGTCGTATTCCTTTTGAAGTCTTTCTATATATTTATCAAGGGAATCTAATCTTTCTTCCCATCGAGGTTCTATAAATCTAGTTAGAGATTCTTTTCCATAATTGTAAGCAGTGTCACCGTGATCAGCATCTACCAAACAGGATAAAGCAATACGTCTTGTAAGACCATTCCAATCAGAAATTAGATTAGATTGCTTTTCTATGAGTTCGCAATCTGCTTGTACATGCTTCATGAGATAATCATTCAAAAACTGCTCTGTATGTTTATATATATTTGCGTCACGAAGAAATAATTCAGCCTTTGCCTGTTCTTCAGGTATGGATTGTAAACCAATATGATGTGAATAGACCAAAAACGCCGATTCAACCATATTATTATTTAGAGACATCTGAAAAATTCAATTAGAGGAACAGATTTATAAGTATTGTCGTTTTCATTGAAAAAATAAATCATGTATAAGTAAAAATTGGTTCTTTGAAATAGTGTTGTCTGCTTTATTGAGCC